>JAOUPQ010000161.1 GCA_029879765.1 Nitrospinota bacterium
GTCCGGCGCGCTCACTCCCACAGGGCTCGGCTCCACCGCCCTGGTCTCCTGGATAGAAAACGGATGGATAGACTATATAGTCTCCACCGGCGCAAATTTATACCATGACCTGCATTTCGGGCTGGATCTGCCCCTGCACCGCTCCACCCCTTTTGTGGACGATGTGGAACTGCGCAAGCAAAGCCTTATCCGCATATACGATATCGTCTTCGACTTTGACGTGCTGTATAAATCGGACAAGTATCTGTATCGCGTCCTTCAGGAAAAAGAGTTTGATAAACAGATGGGCACCGCCGAGCTTCACTATCGGCTGGGAAAATATGTGGACGAGACGGAGAAAAAACTGGGCTGCCAGGGAAAGACCGTGCTGGCCGCGGCATACAGAAACAGCGTCCCCTGCTTCTGTCCTTCGCCGGGCGATTCCACCATCGGGCTGAATATCGCGGCTCTCTCCTATGACCAGTCCCACCCCAGGATAGACCCGAATGTGGACGTGACAGACAGCACCGCCATCGCATATCACGCAAAGACCAGCAGCGAAAGCGCTGTCATGATTCTCGGCGGCGGAAGCCCGAAAAACTTCCTGCTGCAGACTATTCCCCTGCTTGACGAGATACTGGAACTGCATGTCAAGGGGCACGATTATTTCATCCAGATCACCGACGCCAGGCCAGACACCGGGGGCCTTTCTGGGGCCACTCCATGGGAAGCGGTGAGTTGGGGAAAAGTGGATCCGGAAATGGTTCCCGATTCCATCGTCTGTTACACAGACACCACCATCGCCCTGCCTCTCATGACCGCCTATTTATTGAACCGGGTGGGTCCCAGACCACAGAAACGGCTGTATAATAGACGGGAAGAGTTACACAAACAGCTGGCCAATGATTATCAGAACGTTCTTCGGAGTAAAAATGCCACGTAGTTTTAAAGCGGCCCTGATTATATTTTCATTCACCTTCTTCGCTTTCTCATCCTGCCAGGATCACCACTGGGAGCCATACAGCAAAGTGGGCCCTCTGCCGGAGCCTGCAAAGCCGTTCCAGGGAGTTATCGCCACGGGGAAAGTGGAACTGGCCGATAGCCTCAAGAGCGGTGATTACAAGGACTGGTCCCTGTTCATAGTCGTCAGGCCAGCGGAAGGCGCCTCCATGTTCGCCGCGGCAAAGGAGATCGTAAGCCAGTTCCCCATGAGTTTCACTGTCACCGACAAACATATCATGGTGGGAAAGCCCGGGGAGAACGAGAAGTTCGTGGTGGAGGCGGTGCTGGATAAGGATGGAAACATCGACACACAGGACGAGGTGATCATCAGCGGCAAGGCTGGCGATGTGGTCCCGGTGGGCGGTAGCGATGTGTTGATCACTCTGGGAAATAACAAGTAAGTATTTCAGGATATTTTCCTTTTTCCTCTCCATCCCCTACCCTGAAATGGAAGTTTGCCAAATCTTTCATCCTGTAATATAATATTACTCACCTGGACGATATTCCGGAGTGGAGACGCTCATCCACTTACATCTATACATAGATACAGGTATATTATTCAATGACAATGCGCAATATTGCCCAAAACGCATTGGATCATGCTGGGATGGCGAGCAGATTTTTTGCGGTGAGATAATGGAAAAAAACAGGATGAAGCGGCCGATAATTTTCGGCGAGGTTTTGTTCGATGTCTTTGCTGATGGAAAGGAAGTGATGGGGGGCGCGCCTTTCAACACTGCCTGGAACCTGACCGGATTAGGGCTCAATCCCTTGTTCATAACAAGAATCGGCAGGGATGAAAGGGGCAAGTCCGTGGTGGGCTCCATGTCCAGGTTCGGCATGGATATCAGCGGTGTCCAGATAGACAATTATCTGCCCACTGGGGTGATGGAAGTAAATACCTCCTTGAACAAAAGAAAGCTTGGCCTCCCCCAGGCCCAGGCTTTCGATTCCATCGAAAAAGACAAAGCGCTGGAAATCGCCAAATCGGTGGATGTTTCCCTTTTGTATCATGGGACCATGCCCTCTCGATCCAAGGTCTCTCTGGAGGCCTTGATGCTTCTCAAGAAAGAGTTGAATTGCCACGTTTATGTGGATGTGAACATGCGTTCTCCCTGGGTGCGGGGGGAGATTGGCGTGGAGATGATTAAACACGCCACATGCGTGCAGGCCAACCGGATCGATTTTGAAAGCATGGTGGGAACATGCTCCTTCGAGGGATTGGACTTTCTGGGGATGACGGGATACCTGAAGGATATTGCGGGGGTGAAATACCTGCTGGTGACCCTGGGCAAGGGGGGCGCCATTCTTTCCTCCGGGGGGACCAATGTGGAGTTCAAACAATTGGCCAAACCGAAAGTTATGGACACTTTGGGGTGTGGAGACGCCTTTGCCGCGGCGATAATCACAGGGATGATAAAGGGGTGGTCTATTGAGTCCACCGTTGACCGGGCGAACGAATTCGCCGCCTCTGTTTGCGGCATCCAAGGCGCCGTTACCGAAGAAAAGGAGTTCTATTCATCCATAGCCGGCAACTGGGGATTACGCTAGCACACCCCCTGCAATCCAAATCGGAATATCACCTTAACGCAGGTCTTTGACCAGTTCCCGATCCTGGATAGTGATAATGGTCTGAGCCGACGGGGCGTTGTGGCTTTTGAACCGCAGGGGCGACACACGGATATCCATGGTGGGTGCGCCGAAAGAGCCATAGGGATCTGGCCATGGGCCTCCCCGCCAGAAGTGCCGTCCATCCAGAAGCTGATCTGTTTTCCACTCCCCGCTTATCTTTCGCAATGAGCCGGAATAGAAATCCTCGACCTTTTCCGGGTGGTCTATGGTGATCAACGCAAGGTAGATCACCCTCCCCTTTTCCATGACCATTTCGAACAAGTCGGCCCCCGGATATATGGGCACACCCAGAGCCCAATCTCCCTGCCTCGGGGCCCATTGCATGGAGCGTGGGCCGGCGCCATCTGTTTCCGACAATGTGGCGCATCCGCTTGCGCCAAGGAAAAGGAGCAGGACGGCCACCGACGGCCATTTCCCCGCCAGCCGGTATATCAGGCTGTATTCTTCATCTTCTGTGCGCATACAGATATATTACGGACAATAATCGAAAAGGTGGAGCGCAGGCCTATCCCGCACTTGCGCCCTGTGTATCATGCCTCACAAGGCGCCTGGAAATTTCTTGGCGAAGCTCATCCCCATGGATCGGCTTTATCATGTAGGTGGCGAAACCGGCTTTCAACCCTTCCTGCGTTTCAGATATGCTCGATTTGGCGGTAATGGCGATAACCGGGGTTTGGGAGGTTTTCGGATCACTTTTCAGCCTCAGCAAAACCTCGTATCCATTCACGTCCGGAAGGCCGATATCCAACAGGATCACATCCGGGGATTCGCTCCTGGCCAACGAAATACCTTCCAGGCCAGTGGCGGAGCTGATAAAGTTATAGTCAGTCTTCCCAAGAATTTCCTTCATAACTTCCACGGCATCCGGGTCATCCTCCACATAAAGAATTTTTGAGGGAACAGCCGAGATGGTTTTTGCCTCCTGATCCACTTTCACCAGAGGCAGATCAATGTGGACTACCGTTCCGTGATCAAGCTGGCTCTCCACGATTATCCTGCCATTTATCGCCTCCGTCATTTTTCTGACCAGGGAAAGGCCGATCCCGGAACCGTGGACATTCAACCCTTCCTTGCCAATCCTGTTGAACGGCTCGAAAATGGATTCCAGCTTCTCCTTCGGCATACCGGGGCCATGATCCTTCACAGATACTCTGATATGCGAATCATCCCGAAGATGACAGGAGACATTGATCACCCCATCGGCGCCGCCGTATTTGATGGCGTTGGACAACAGGTTCACGAAAATCTGCTTAAGATAATGCTCATCAGCCAACACCCAGCTATCCTTGCGCCAGCAGTCCATGGAAATCCTGATATTGCCGGATCCAAAAGATTGCTCCACTTCCACAATAGCCTTCACCACCAAGAACTCCAGGTTTACACATTCCAGTATAGGCTCTTCTTTGCCCGATTCGAGCCTCACATAATCCAGCACACTGTTGATTATTCTAAGCAGATCCTCGCCGCATTTATTTATCCTTTGCACAGCGTCTTTCTGGACATTATTGACAGGCCCCAGATTTTCGGAGGCAACCTGTTCTGAAAATCCGATAATCGATGTTAGAGGTGTGCGCAGCTCATGGCTTATGCTCGCCATGAACAAACTCTTGGCCTTGTCCGCTTTTTCCGCGGCTTCCTTGGCGGCAATCAGGGAAAGTTCATATTTTCTTCTGGTTATGACAAGAAGGGAGAACAAGAAAATGGCGCTGGCCCCAATGGCTATCAAGGTCGCTCCGACCACGGACTTTGTCTTATTGAAATCCTCCAGAACTTCCACCTCGTCGATCTCCGTGGCCAAACCCATACCAAGCCTCTCGTCCCATAACCATGCGCCCAGCACCCGCTCTCCCCGATAATTATTGTATGCGTTGATGTCCAATCCTCTATTTCCCGACAAGGCGCTTTTGGCCATCAGGGTAAAGGGTAATTCATCAGGAGCAATCGTGGAGCGAAAACCATGGGCCAGGCGCCCACCCGGATCCTTAACCGAGACTTTCAAGACGCAAGTTTCGCCAGCCATGATCAAGCCATCGTTGATCAACTGGTCGTGGAACCTGCTATCGGTCAAAAGTTTCCCCTCTATATTGAAGGCGTAGGTTTCGCCAGACCTGCCCATCCTTCCCAGATGGGTGATCCTGCTGAAATCCATCGCCGGATCGGATAGCTGCAGAAGGGCGCCAGCCAAGGTTCCATCCCTATGCCGTATCGGAGACGCTATAACAATGGTGGGAACCTGGACAATATCCGCTCCATTATCTTCGGAGGAAAAGCCGATAAGCCTAGGGGGAAGGAATACAGACTCCCCCTTGAACAGCGGCGAGAGCTGGCCGGAAAGATCCAGGAAAGAAGTGTCACGGATCCTGCCCATCAGCCCTTTGCTCAACGCCGCTATTGTGAAGTCAGAACGGACAAGGGCATAACCTATCACACCTGTATGGATGTGGGGTTCATGGATTTCCATCTGATATTTCTTTCCAGACAAGCTGGAAAGCTTTTCCAGATGGTCCAGATATATCGGGTTAATGGCCATATATTTATTGTCGTATACCCGGTCTTCCACCAGGATGCTGACAGCTTCGTGGGCGACGTCAAGCACCGTTTCCAGCGCCTGGCCGTAATCCTTTCTGGTTTCATATTCCAGCCTGTTAAGCGCAAACAGGGAAGCTGTGGCCACAAATAGAAGAAAGGCGAGGAGAAAGACAGGAGTATAGCTATTCTTGAGAGTTGCAAGAAAATAATTGTAAAAAGAAAGGATGGAAAACCTTCCTGATCCTGACTTCATAAAGAATCTCCCAATGCCCGAACCCCTCAAGCGTTTATGGAGCGACTAATACTCAGATAGTCAGTATAAATATCACATATTGTTCGAGCATTTGCAAATCTACTATATCTTAATAAGATGCATACCTGGGATACTGTTCATCCCACTGATATTTATAGCGATATTTCGTGGTTAGGAGATTGCATGCCTTGGCCCCCACCCAAAGCCCAGCCTGAGGTGTTATCTTTATCGTATTCCTTCCAATTGCTCCTTCAACTCCCCTGGCGTCATAACCGGCGGAAGGCACGCGCCATCCACACAAACATACGCCCTGGTAACCTCATGAATATCAATCCCATCCCTCAATCCGGAATCCAGGGAAGAGGCGCCCAGGGGGATCCTGACCACTCCCCAACGCCTTCCATACCCCGCCTGGAGCCAATCCAGACGGATACCTTCGTTTTTTGCGAAAGAATAAACCACCTGGGCCGTGGCGCTATCAACTTCACAGTTCAGGCTCATGGCCTGGCCGGAATGATAGCCTGCGCCCCCCAGAACCCCCAGCAGATGATTGGCGATCCCCAGAGCCCTATCCTTCCTCCGCTGCTGGTTCAGCGCCACCGCCAGTCGCCGATCCACCATCCCCAGCACCGCCGCCCCATTGGGCAGGGGGTTGTCATCCCGCGCCCTGGGCCTGGCGATTATATCGTCCCGGGGACCTACAATGAAGTATCCCCCGTCATCGGCGGCGAACGTTTTGTGGGCGTAATCGGCGTATTCGACGCAGGCGGCCAGATATTTTTCCTTGCCTGTGGCCTCGAACAGATCCCAGAACGCCATGGCCGCATATGCGGTATCGTCCAGATCCGCCTCTCCGGTGGATTTGCCATCCCGCCACACATGGGCATACTTCATATGCTCCAGGATAAAAGCCGCCCCTTCTTCCCCCCTGGCCACCTGCCCTTCATCCCCCAGCAGAACCCCGCACCGGGCGAAGGCGGATACCGCCAGTGCATGCCATGAGGCCACCACCTTGTCGTCCAGCGTGGGCCGCGGCCTGGCCCCACGGGCCATATGGAGCTTTGCCAGAGCATCGGCATGGTCACCGCCATCCAGGCGGCGGATCACGCTCTGGCCGGTGTACACCCTCCTGGGGCCACCTCCCTCGAAGGCGATGTCATACATATTCCCTTCCTCGGTGATCCCCAGGGCCCCGGCCAGCTCTTTGTCCCCAACGATTTCCATAAACTGCCCCATGGTCCAAAGATAATACTTCCCCTCCTCCCCTTCGCTGTCCGCATCCAGCGAGGAGAGAAACCCGCCTTTTTCATTGCGCAGTTCTGTGTGAATGAAGTCCAGCGTCCGCCGGGCCGAGATCGCATAATCCGGCATGTCGAGCAAAAGGGCCGCCCTGGCATAAAGAGGCGCCAGCAACGCATTGTCGTACAGCATCTTCTCGAAATGGGGGATGATCCACTCCCGGTCGGTGGTGTATCGATGGAATCCGCCCCCCACATGGTCGAACATCCCTCCCAGG
>JAOUPQ010000162.1 GCA_029879765.1 Nitrospinota bacterium
CCCATCTGGGGCAGGAGGAGATGTCGGATCAAACACGCAACAGGCTCGGAGAGGTAATGATGATTGTAAAAAGAAGCGGAATCACATATTTGTTAGCGGCCATTTATATTCTGATATTCAGCATAGGCGCCCAGGCGGGGGAGCGGATTGTCATCGCCGGGGATCCATGCACAATTCCGCTGGCCAAAAAACTGGGAGAGGCGTTTACAAAAAAGACGGGAACCATGGTGGACTATGAACAGGGATTATGCAGAAGCGGCATATCCAAGGTCATCGATGGGAAGGCGGATATCGGCCTTTCTACCTTCAATTTTTCAAAAGGGCAGCTTCATGACACACTGACGCGGACAGTGGTGGGAAAAGCGCCCATCGTGATGGTGGCTAATAAATCCAACCCTGTGGCGGATCTTTCCAAGAGCCAGGTTCACGACATTTTGATGGGGAAGATCAGGAACTGGAGAGAGCTTGGTGGAAAGGATTTGGAGATAAAAAACGTGATGCTCCCTCCATGTGTGGTGGAGACCATGACTCACCAGACCGAATCGTATGGTGGAACGGCGAACCTGAACAAAATGGCCATGCCGGGCAATCCCATGGTGAACACCAACCTGCTGGTCGCCCAGAATGAGGGCGCCATAGGTATGCAGCTATATGGTCACGATGACGAAAGCGTGAAAGTCCTCCGGATAAACGGAGTGCTGCCGGACGCCGCCAGTTTGTCCCGATATGGATATTACGAGGATTACAACATAATAACCAGCGGACACGTTTCCAGCTCTGTGAAGGCATTTCTGGACTTTGCCAGAAGCGATGAAGGAAAGCGAATCATGGTGGCGATGAAACATGTCCCGGGGGAGTAGGGGGAAATTGGATATATTATCCGGTATGGACCCGTCCTGGGCGTGACTGCATAAACGGAAAACCAGCCATTTTGGCGGCAGTATGTTTGAGCCTTGTTCCAGAAATTGAAGATCAGCGGTGTTCCTTCACCAGAGGGTGGAGGAGCGCCGCTGGCCCATATCGCCTCCATTTGAGCCAATAGCGCGTCTTTGATACGTAAATAATCACTTTTCCCGCCGATTAATAGCACATCCAACCGCTTTTTATATTAAAATATTAAATTAATCTGTATCTTAATGGGATTGTAAAACTGTAGCATGGCCGAGATTCCTGAATATATAGGGCGGTATCATATAAGAGACATGATCGCCAAAGGCGGCATGGGGAAAATATTCGCCGGATGGGACGACCTCATAGGTCGCCCTGTGGCTATCAAGGTTGTGGACACTTCCGACAAGTCCAATCCTGCGGCCGATCCTGAAATAGTTAAAAAGCAGTTCGATCAGGAGCTCCGTATATCCGGCCAGCTCTCCAACCATTCCATGGTAACCATTTACGACGGTGGAAACCAGGGATCGATCTACTACCTGGTGATGGAACTGCTGGATGGGCAGACCCTGGACAAGATCATCTCCAATCCCAAAAGTGAATTTGACGTGCGCCAGAAGCTGGAGATTCTCACCCAGCTGGGCCATGCCCTTCACTATGCCCACCAGAGGGGGATAGTCCATCGCGACATCAAGCCATCCAACATCATGGTGCTGGGCAATGGCCAGGTCAAGGTGATGGATTTCGGTGTGGCCTACGCCGTGGAAAAGTCCGATGTGAATCTAAAGGACACCCAACTGGAGATCATCGGTGGAACCCCGTTCTACATGTCTCCGGAGCAGATCAATAAAGGGAAGCTGGACGCCAGAAGCGATATTTTCTCCATAGCGGTGGTGGCCTATGAACTGCTGACAGGTCAGCGGCCTTTTCATGGAAAGAACAGGTTCTCCCTTTATGAAAAGATATTAAGAAGCGAGCCTGTTCCCATTAAGGAGCTGAATCCCTCCATTCCGGACAAAGTGGCCGCCTCCATCACCCTGTGCCTTAACAAAGACCCCAGGTTGCGGCTGCAGACGGCCCAATCCTTCGCCGACCAGATAGACGAAACGATACATGAAGGCTTTTTCACATCTTCGGGGGACATGATCACCCAGGAGACGATGAAGATCCTCCAGCAATATCGAGAGAACTTCGCCTTCTTCTTCGATCTGGACAACTCCCAGCTGTACAAGCTGCTGCAGGTGTGCCAGACCAGGGACTATAAAAGAGGGGAGCTGATATTCGAGGAGAGAACCGTGGCCAGGGATATGTTCCTGCTCATCTCCGGCAATGTGCGAATCTCCCGGAAGATGGACAAATTGTCAGACTCCATCGTCATATTGCTGCTGCAACGGGGAGATATCTTCGGAGAAATGGGAATCATAGACGGGGCCCCCAGGTCCGCTTCGGCCTATGCGGAAACCAATTGCAGGGTGCTGGCGCTCCACCAGGTTTCCCTGCTGCGCTGCGACGACAGCACCGCCAACAAACTGTATCGCAACCTTTCCAAGATATTGTCGTCCAAGTTGCGCGCCACCTCATTTCGGCTGGAGGAATTCTCCCGGCGCTCCAGCCTTTCCTGATCCCTGCGCCCCGCGGTGGGCGCAGTGTTCTTTTGCGGGGATCAAGGTCAACCGGAGATCGATCGCATATACGCCATGGCGATCTGGCTCCCCCACAGGATGGAGATGATCGCCCCTGTGGCCAGGAATGGGCCGAAGGGTATGCGAGTCTTGCGCGACTTGCCTGTGAAGACCATCATGGCCAGGCCCGCCACCGCGCCCAGCGACGAGCCGAGCAATATTGTCAAAAACGCCATTTTCCAGCCAAGAATGGCCCCAATGGCAGCCATCAGCTTTATGTCTCCCCCTCCCATCCCTCCGGGATATATGATGGCAAGAATGAAGAATATCCCCCCGCCCATCAGCGCGCCCATGAATGCGTTCCAGAATCCGATGGGAAGAAAAGGGGCCAGCGCCATCCCGATCAACAGCGCCCCGATGCTGATTTCATCCGGGATGATCTGATGATTGATATCGATCATTGTGGCCGCCACCAACCCCCAAGCCAGGCAAAGATAGATGGCGGACTGGAGCGAGATCCCATATTTGGAGGCTATCCCCATGGTTATCACCGCCGTGGCCAGCTCTATGAAAAAATAGCGCGAAGAGATGGCGGCGCCGCAATCGCGACATAACCCGAACAGAGCCAGCCAACTGACCAGGGGGATATTGTCATAAGCCCGGATGGGGGAGCCGCATTCCGGACAATGGGAGCCGGGACTCACCACAGACTCCCCCCGAGGCAGACGATGGATCACCACATTGAGGAAGCTTCCAACGCTTGCCCCCAGAACGAAAGCCACCGGTTGTATAAAATACATCAGAGCATCCATCATCCCTATCTCATCCTGGATCATGGGCGCTCTCCTGCAGGGAATCGAACTCGTCCAGGGCCACTTTCCGGGCCGTATCCATATCAAATCCCTTTTGAGTCAGATGGGCGAACAGCTTTTGCTTTGCCGCCTGTTCATCCAACCCCGGTTTGAAGGTTCTGATTTTTTTCACCGCCGCCCGCATGGCGACATCATGAGCATTCTGATCGTCCAAGTAGAGTTCGTCCACTGTTTTTTCCACCAGCGTATCGCGAAAACCTTTCCGGGCAAGCTCCAGACGCATCCGCGCCGGGCCATAGTTGGCCTTTTCCAGTCGGCTTTGGGCGTGGCGAGGGCAAAGATCCTCATCATTGACATATTTAAGCTCGATCAGCCTGGCCACGGCCTCGTCGATATCGGCAGCGCTATGGCCGCGGCTGGTCAGTTTATCGCGCAGTTCCTTTTCCGAATGGGGACGCGACACCAGAAACCGCATGGCATGATCCAGCGTGTTTATCTTCTTTCGCTCGGTCATTTATTGCCGCCAGCAATCTGCCCATGGCGGGGGCAGGACACCAGATGGTCGTTCACCATCCCCACAGCCTGCATGAATGCGTACATTATGGTGGAGCCGACAAACTTGAACCCGCGTTTTTTCAAATCCCCGCTCAAAGAGTCCGATACGGCAGTGGTGGGGAGGATCTGGTCCATCGTTTCAAACCGGTTGGTTATCGGCGTGCCTTCCACATATCGCCACAACCATTTGTCGAAAGACCCAAACTCCTCTTGAATTTTGATGAAGGCCACAGCATTGCCCACAGCGGATTCAATCTTCAATCTGTTGCGCACAATTCCCTGGTTCTCCAGCAGGGACTGTTTTTTCCTGACGCCATAGCGGGCCACCTTGTGGACATCGAAGTTGTCGAAAGCATGTCGATATGCCTCCCTCTTGTTGAGTATGGTGCTCCAGCTAAGGCCGGCCTGGGCGCCCTCCAGCAGGATGAATTCGAAAAGCTTCTGGTCGTCGTGCACAGGGACACCCCATTCCTGATCGTGATAGCTTTGGTACAGGGGTGTCTGCCCAGCCCAGGGGCAGGGGGTCAATGTGGTTCTATTCATTCTTCTCTGTCATATCATTGATCGGTTCCAGGCTTTCCGAAACAAGGATCCAATCCATTATTCGCTCCATCATGTTGTCAAGTTCCCGGGGTGAAAGCCCCTTCGGATCGAAACGCAGTCGGTAGTGCATATTCAGGATGGCCAAAGTATCTTCGGTGGGGAACTGGGGCTGTTCACTTTTTACCCGGTCGATGAACTCAACCTGGGTTTCCCATGGTCCACGGCGAAATCCAAGCTCGTTAAGCCTCTTTTCCACCATGTAGTAGGCGGAGGAATGCCCCGGAATTGCGAGCTTCCGCTCTTCGGCCAGTTCCTTCTCTTTCTCCTTTTTTATCTTTGTATTGGACATGATCCGGTAGACCAAAAACAGGATCAGGATAACAAGGACAGGCGCCAGGGTTTTTGCGTTAAGCGCCGAATCCTCCCCCCACCGCCACTTGGAAAACTGTAGATAAAGAAAGGATAACAGATCAAAAGGCTTTTCGAAAACGGAGCCATATTCCAGGTCCGCCTCTTTCCAGATGGCGGGAGTGGTGTCGAATATGGACCATTTCCCATCGATGAAAACCATGGGCCACGCGTGGGCGTCGCGGGAGCGAACGATAAACGCGTCCTCCACCATGCTGTACTCATGCGCCATGTATCCCACGAAATACCTGGTGGGGATCCCGGCCTTTCGAAGAATAAGGGTGGTGGCGGTGGCGAAATATTCGCAATGGCCGGAGCGTGTATTGAATAGAAAATCCTCCAGCGCGGTGGAGTCCTGACTATCAAAAAAATCGGCCATCACCTGGCCACCGGGGAACGATGCGCCGGCGAAGCTCTTCAGGTCCAGCGAATAAGTGAAGTTATCGCGGAAATGGGCCTCCACAATCCGCATACTCTCCTTTGGTGTTTTTCCCTCCAGTTCCAACTGTTCGAATAAACGCCATATACCCCGCTCTTCCAACATCGGAACCTTAATGTCATCCACCATGGGGGGAGCGATCCGGCTGACACCATCTCCTGTTCTGGTAATATATCGCACAAACCCTGGAGCTCCACCCACCTTGATCGCGCCAAGCCTGTTGAAGAACATCTTGTTCGCTGGAAGGCGCTCCAGCTGCGAAGTGTTGATGGGCGCGGGCAACAGCCCCTCACCCCCTGGCAGATAGGTGGAGACGGCAAGCCACGACGAGGCGCCCGAAGGATCCTCAAACTTCCAGTCCAATCCATTGGATTCGGAATACTTGGCGATCAGCGGGGATTTCATCGCGTGCCAGGAACTGAGCCGGAAAGAGTTGTAACTGGAAATAGGCAGATACACCTCCGTCAGATAGCCCCGCTCATTTTCCACCCGATATATGATGCTGCCGGAATCTTTCAACCTGCCGACTTCCCCTATAGACGTGTTGGTGGTGAAAGGGTCCGGCTGGTTCAAAAACATCCTGGTGTAAAGGTCGATAAGGTTCTGTTCCACCACTTCCTGCAGTCTCTGCAGCCCCAGGCTCCCCGTATATCCGGCGGCCAGGATGATGGCGAACAGGGCAATCCATGCCTGGGCGGGGAAGCTTCTGGGGCGGATGCGCCAGAGTATCCATAAAGCGCATGCCCCGATGAAAACGTAGAACCATATGGACCGGACGTTGGCCGCGCTGGCGGCGGCTACCATCAAGGCGAAATAGGGATATTCAATATTGAACGCGGGCGGTTCGTCGCCTGGACCGCGGCTTCTGCTTTTCCGCATAAAGAAGGAGAACACGGACCAGTCGATTTTCTCCCGGTCGCCATAGATCTGGGCTGCGGCAATGGGCAGAAACATCAAAGGAGTCCATTGGATCAACTGGAGGAACATGCCCGCCCGAACTCCCTCGGACACAGAAAAGGCGATGGATGAAAAAACGATGATTACGCAAAGGTTCCAGATCATCCTGTATTCCCGCAAGGAGAAAGCCAGGCGGGAGCTTGCCATGTATCGCCCCTCCATCAAGATGGCCACCAGGATTGCAGGGATTATCAGTCCCGTCTGCCAACCCCAGAAGAGGGCCGTGGCGCCTAAAAGATGGGGAGGAGGTTTCATAACGACGCCATCACCTCCTCGATGCTCCCGGCGGGGAGGATATGGAACATATTGGGCGTCTGGCGCATTGGCCCAGGATCTATCCCTTCCGGAGGAACCGACTCCACCAGCAGGAACACCTTGGTCGGCATGCCAGAAGATATCAGCCCCTCCACGAAATCCTGGCGCTGCTGGTCCCAGGAAAGGAACACACACACCACACCGCCGATAAGATGGAGCCGTTCATACGCGGCGCAGGCCAGCAGGCCGAAGTTTTTTCCGGTGGCGGGAATGACGGAAGCCAGCACCTCCAGCATATTGCTGGTGGCGCCCAGGCTGCGCCCGGAGGTGAACAGATATGTCTCAGTGCCAATGAACATCAGGT
>JAOUPQ010000163.1 GCA_029879765.1 Nitrospinota bacterium
CCAGGATCGGATATACCCAATAATGATACTATTTTTCCGCGTTGGTGAAGCATCAATGTGAAACGATTTGCAAAAACCAAAGTCACTGTTGTGGAGCCACCGCCAGCCTGATATCCTTAGGCGATATCTAACGAATATATAAGCATGAATGCAGACACCGGTTCTTTCTCCGAATACATCCTCAAGCTGGAGAATGTGGTGAAAACTTTCGACGGATTCACAGCCCTCCACCAGACATCCATGATCATCCCCGGCAGGATGGTGTTCGGCCTGCTGGGTCCCAACGGCGCTGGCAAGACCACTCTGCTGCGGCTGATTACAGGACTGATCAGCCCCACCGCCGGGAAACTGACGATGTTCGGTGGGATGGAACCGGGCTCCAGCGAGGCCAGAGCCAGGATCGGTTATATGCCCCAGAGCCTGGCCATATATCCCAACCTTTCCGTGGAAGAGAACATGCTCTTCTTCGGCAGGATGTATGGAATGGAGGAGGAGGCCTTGAAAACACGAATTGACGAGGTGCTGGAAACCATAGAACTGACGGGGAGGCGCCACGATATCCTGGCCAACCTTTCCGGCGGGATGGTGCGCCGGGCTTTGTTGGGCACCACATTGGTGCACCGCCCGAAGCTTCTGCTGCTCGACGAGCCCACCGCCGGGGTGGATCCGGTGCTGCGCATAAAAATCTGGGAGACCTTGCGCAAGCTTTGCGACGAGGGGACCTCCATCCTGATCACCACCCACCACATTTCGGAAGCGGACCGGTGCGACCGGGTGGTTTTTCTCCGCTCCGGGTCCATCATCGGCGATGGCACGCCGGAGGAGCTGACCCGCAAATACCAGGCCGACGACCTGGAAAAAGCGTTTGTATTGGCCACCAGGGAAGAGGCGGTTGTATGAGATCGGTTTGGGTGGCGGTGCGGGTTATCCGGGAGATCTCCCGCGACAGGCGCACCCTCGCTTTCTTCTTCCTGGCGCCTCTGGTGGTGATGACCCTGGTCTATTATGCGATCAAGGATGACCAGATAGTCAAAATCGGCGTGGTCACCCGGGGCGCGGCGCGGTTCTTCGAGATGGATTTCATCAACACCCTGGAGATGGACAAGGACGTGCGGATGATATCCATGCCGATTCCTGATGAGGAGACCGACCCGCAGACGCTGGATCGCCTGATCCGCCAGGAACTGGCCATCGGTGGGGTGGATGGCGTGCTGTATATGGGAGAGAAGATGATCACCGACCGGTTCGACGGAAGGGAGGGGACGCTGCATCTTTATGTAGAGGGTTCCAAACCGATCATCACATCGGCGGTGTTCGGCGCCATAGCCGACGCCATGGATGAGCTGGCGGCCAGCCTGCCGGTGGTGATAGATTCCTCCTGCTCCTCGCTGTGCGCCGATTCGGTGAACAACAAACCGATGGTTCTGGAGAAGCATTACAGCTACGGCTCGGATGATTACCGGATGGTGGACTTCTTCCTGCCGGTGCTTCCGGCGTTTTTCGTTTTCTTTTTCACCTTCATCCTCTCCACCATCACTTTCCAGCGGGAAAGGTTGCGCGGGACCCTGGAGCGGCTACTGGTGGCGCCGGTGGGGTTCTATCAGGTGATTGCGGGATATGTGATGGGGTTTTTCACCTTCGCCAGCCTGCAGTCGATAATTGTGGTGACCTATATACTGAAACTTATCCAGTTCGATTTCACCTGGTCCCAGACTCTTGCCTTCTCCGTGGTGGTTCTGTTGACTATGCTGGTGGCGTTGAACCTGGGGCTGTTAGCCTCCTTTCTGGCCCACAACGAGTTCCAGGCGCTGCAATTCATCCCCCTGGTGATCCTGCCGCAGATTTTCCTGGCGGATATCATCTGGGATATAAACGGATTCCCCATGTTCTTCCGGATTATCGCCTGGGCGCTGCCGCTGACCCACGCCAACGCCGCCGCCCGCGACATCATGATAAGGAACAATCCACTCTCCAATTCGTGGATGGAATTGTTGATCCTGGCTGGTTTTATCGTGGTGGTTTTTACAGCCATGACATTGGTGGCCAAGAAAAAGGACAAGAGCATATAGAAGAGGGGAACCGGACGAGGGCTAGTAACAGTTGTATTTAATGCTAGAGTCCTTGTAGCCGTCGTTGCAGATCACAGACGCGTCGTTGTCCGGGCCAGCGGAGCAGTTCACCCCGCCATGCTCCGAGCATGCGCCAGGCACCGCGCAATTGGTGTCGCAAACTTCCGTAGGGATGGGAGGGCGATTGCCGCCACCGCCACCATAGTCGTCGTCATCGTCATCGTATTCGCCACAGGAGATGGCCACAACCATGGCAAACATCAGACAGACAGAAACCAACGTTTTTCTCAAAACAACAATATCCAAGCCTGTTTTAAATAAGGCAGATCAACGGATTGCCAGCGCAAGGACAGGATGCCGATTACATCCAACTGCGCAGTGACATATTATGCCTCATGGTAGTAACAAAATGAGGGAAATGCAACATGAAAACCAGGGTGATGGGTAACAGTTCCATCCTACTCCGTAGTCATTCCCGTTTTTCGTATATGAGCGACGAAATCCCGGGCCCAGTCCTGGGCGCCGCAGGAGTGGATATGGGCGTATGAAGCCAGGGTGTTCTTGCGCACGATTCCATCATGCTTTCCATCCACGCCGGAGCCTCGCAGGACACGCCATGCAAAGCGGGTGTCCTCGCCCAGGCCCACGAGCCTGGAGTGGTGGAATTCGTGACACTTGACCTGGCCTGCTGCTGATGTCCACTGGCACTTGCCCGTAGGCTCCAGGGTCATATACCCCAGGCCCATGGGCCTTTTCTCCATGACGACATCACATGGCAGAAAACCGGCCATCTGGCCCCGAGCGCCTTCATACTCTATGGAACGGGCAAGGTACATTAGCCCTCCGCATTCCGCCAATGCCGGCAGCCCCTTCTCCAGTTCATCCCGGATTTGTTTTCGCAGCGGGGAGTTCGCCTCCAGCTCCTCCAAAAACACTTCTGGGAATCCACCGCCAATATACAGGCCGTTAACTTTAGGCAGGCTCCTGTCCTGCAATGGGCTGAAGGGAACCAGCCGGGCCCCTGCCGCCTCCAGGGCCTCCAGGTTTTCCGGGTAGTAAAATGTGAAGGCTCGATCCCTGGCCACGCCGATGGCAACGTCGGGTGTCCGTATTTCGTGGGGGCATGGCGCAAGCTCGGGCAGGGGGGCGGCGGTTTGGGCGATCTGGGCTATCCGGTCCAGATCCACATTCTCGGCTATAATCCTGCCGATATCGTCCACCTTGGAGAATAGCTTGGGATCCTCCTTCACCGGGATCAGGCCCAGGTGGCGCTCCAGAACCTTCATTTCCTGCGGCGCCTTGGGTATGGAACCCAGGATTTCCACATCGGTGTTCCGGCGTATGGAGTCCACCAGCTTCGCCTCGTGGCGGGCGCTGGCCACACGGTTCAGGATCACGCCGAGGATGGGGAGGTCCGGCTCGAACCGGGTGAATCCTTGCACCAATGCGGCCACGGAGCGATTCATCCCCATGGTGTCCACCACCAGGATCACCGGCAGCCGCAGAAGCTGGGCCAGTCCGGCGGAGGAATCCGCCCCTTCATGATCCAGCCCGTCGAACAATCCCAGGTTCCCCTCCACAATGGATATATCCACCCCCTGGGAAAAAGTGGTGTAGGAGCGCAGGATGGTCTCGTCCCCCATCATGACGAAGTCCAGGTTTCGGCAATTGCGCCCGGCGGCGCTGGAGAGCCACATGGGATCAATATAATCCGGCCCTTTTTTGAAAGGCTGGACCTGGAGCCCACGCTGGGAGAAAGAGCGGCAAAGGCCAATGCAAATGGTGGTTTTACCAGAGCTTCGCAGAGGGGCGGCCACCAGTAGGCCGGGGGTGGGCTTTATCATATTCAATCCGGGTAAAATTTGGACATATCAGTTTTTTGAATCATAAATGAGGTTATCATATCTAATAACGGTGACAGAAAAAAGGCCGGACGGCCCCACGAAAAAAACTTATCGGAGGAATGATGAAGACAAAGTACGGATTCGGCAAGGAAGTGGACGGAGGGTTCGACGAGACCGTGGCCAAAGTGAAAAAGGAACTGGCGGCGGTGGGTTTTGGGGTGCTGACGGAGATTGATGTGAAGGCCACACTGAAAAAGAAGCTGGACAAGGATGTGGCCCCGTATGTGATTCTGGGCGCCTGCAATCCTCCCTTTGCCGCCAGGGCTCTGGAGGCGGAGCCTTCCATCGGGCTATTATTGCCGTGCAACGTTGTGGTGCGGGAAGTGGCCGCGGGGAAGATGTCGGTGGAGTTTATGGATCCGAACGCAGTGATGGGGATGGTGGATCAAGAGGGTGTCCATGCCCTGGCTGGCGAAGTGCGCCCCTTGCTGGAAAAGGTTATGGCGGCGATTTAGAGCCCCGTGGGATAATAGGGGGACTCGAAAAACGGGTGGATGAATCCTTTCTGTACATGTTTCATCCAAAAGTTTATCGATCAGCGTGTCGGTTCTCCGGCGCGCCTTGGGGTAATATGCGGCTTCTGGAGGAGCGGGGCCGGGTATAATGGAAAAAGAACCCCGCGCCGGAGGCGCATTTATAAAAATGGGAAGCGATTTGAATGAATAAAGGTTTGCTGGCCGTGGCGCTGTTTTTCGCCGTCCTGGCTTTTCCCTTGATCTACAATGGCGCCAGCGCCGTGACGGGAATGGGGAAAGGCTCTCCGGTTCTTGAAAAGGGAAAGGGCGGAAAATGCGTCAAGGAGACGGACTGGATGCGGCGGAACCATATGAATATGCTGAAGCATACCCGCGATGATTCGGTGCGCGACGGAGTTCCGGCGGGTGAATCCGGATTGGCCGGGTGTGTGTCCTGCCATCCGAAACGTGGCGAATTTTGCGATAGTTGCCACTCTTTTGTGGGCGCCAGCCCTGAATGCTGGCGGTGCCATCATTACCCTGTCTGACGGCGAGGAAAGATCCTGATGGACTTTGATAGACGCGATTTCTTGAAAATTGGGGCGGCGGTGACCGCTGGGGCGGCCATTGGTCCTGTGGCCTCCGCCATGACCGGCGCCGAAGAAGGAAAACGGACCGGAAAACGCTGGGGCATGGTGATCGATGCGGACAAGTGCTCCGCCGATTGCACAGCCTGCGTGGACGCTTGCCGGACCGAGAACAACGTGCCCCATTTTGACGATCCGAAGCTGGATATCCAGTGGATCCGGAAGATCGCGTTCCGCCCCAAGGGTATCGAAGGCGCGGCGGAGCGGACATTCCCCGCCATGTGCTTCCATTGCGAGAATCCCCCATGCGCCCATGTCTGCCCGGTGGCGGCCACTTTCGTTCGGCCGGATGGGATAGTGCAGGTGGACAAGCATCGCTGCATCGGATGCCGATATTGCATCATCGCCTGCCCATACAAGGCCAGGTCGTTTGTTTCCAGCCATGTGGCGCCCAAAGAAGGGGATAATACCGATGTCCCGGTCCGCACCCATGGTGTGGTGGAAAAGTGCACTTTGTGCGCCCACAGGATAGATAAAGGAGAGGAGCCTGCCTGTGTGGAGGCATGCCGGAAAAACGCCACTGGCGCCATGGTGTTTGGCGACTTGAACGATCCGGTCACCGAAGCCAGCGCCTTGCTGCGCACCGGGAAGGCCAGGCAACTTCGGGCGGACCTGGGCTGTGAGCCAGGTGTTTATTACATGGGGCTGTAGACGATGGCGAAAATAAAATATACAAGAATAGAAGGGCGCTCCGGCGGCTATTACGCCTTTATGGTGGTGTCTGCCATGGTGGCGTCATTGCTTCCCATATCGGCTCTGATTCTGTTCCTTCAGGGGCATGAAGTCACAGGAATGACCAACCAGGTTCCCTGGGGGATGCCCATCGTGATGGCCATATACCTTATCGGTGTTTCCGCCGGGTCTCTGGTGCTCTCCTCCATGAGCACTGTGTTTGGCAAAACGGAATATAAACCCTTCGCGCGGGTGGCCAGCATGCTGGCGGTGGTTCTTATCATCGCCGGGCTCATGGCCATCATCATGGACTGGGGCAGGCCGGACAGGGTGCTGGTCCCGTTTTTTCATTTCCAGCCCCGGTCGATGTTCAGCCTCAACGCCATTCTCTACAACGCCTATATGCTTATCGGCTTTCTCTATCTGGTGGCGCTTTTTCGGGAAAATGAGGTTTGGGCCAAAAGGCTGGGGCTTGCGGCGGTGATCATCGCCGTGGGAGTCCATTCCGGCACAGGGGCCATCTTCGGTTTCGTTTATGTGCGGGAGCTGTACAACTCTCCGCTTCTTCCCCCCAGCTTCATCGCGGCGGCTCTCAGCTCCGGCACGGCCCTGATGATCATTGTGCTCAAATACACTTTCGACGCCACCGGCAGAAAGCTGGACGAGAGCTATATCCGGGGCCTGGGCAAGCTTATGGGGATCTTCATCCTGGTGGTGCTGTACCTGATATTCATAGAGAACGTCACCCGCTCCTACGCGCCGAAAAATTACGAGGCGTCGTCGTTCCTTTTGCTCCATGGGGGCAAGTTCACCTTGTACTTCTGGGTGGGGCTTATCGGAATAGGGCTGGTGGCTCCTGCTGCCATTGTGCTCAACAGCGCCACAGGAGCGAGTGTCAGATGGATCCTGGTGGCGGCATGGATGCAGCTGATGGGAGTGTTGATGGAGCGCTACCTGATCGTGATTCCAGCCCAGATATTGCCCCAGGAGCTTTTGCCGGGAATGGAGACAAGCAGCGCTTTTCTGGATGGGCAGTTCGCCACTTATTGTGTGTCTGGCCTGGAATGGATGTACTCCATAGGTCTTTTCGGCGT
>JAOUPQ010000020.1 GCA_029879765.1 Nitrospinota bacterium
TCAATCCCAGCGCCAGCTTGTCAATCTCCCTGGCTATTTCCTGCTCCCCTTCCCCGGCGACACTGGAGGTGTGGAAAATCAACGGGGTCCTATCCTCCCCCACAAGCGCAATGTATATCCCTTCCGGCGCCCAATTGACCACGGCCATGGTTCCCGCCGTTTGCCCTTCCCCTCGGGCATACTCCGCAGCCGCAGCCGCAGCCGCCGCAGCCGCCAGCGGGCCGGGAACCAGGATATCCGGATCCAGCTCCGCGTCTTTGTATATGGAAAGGAAGGACTCCACATCCTCGTTTTTCGCCAGGACCGCCAGGATCCTGCTTCCCGATTCGGCTTTCCCGGAGAAAAGGAAATCACAAACAAACTCATCGGCCGCCAGGGGAACTTTCGACTC
Organism: Nitrospinota bacterium; assembly: GCA_029879765.1. Classification (GTDB taxonomy): domain Bacteria; phylum Nitrospinota_A; class UBA7883; order UBA7883; family UBA7883; genus JAOUMU01. Next base: position 392 of record JAOUPQ010000020.1, read on the forward strand.
CAGCTCAAAAGGGAGAGTGTCCACGATCTGCGAACGCTTGGTCAGGGGAGTTGTCATGGCGCGAAGGGTCACCTTATCCCCAGGGAACACCGCCGCCAGCATATCCTTATCCGGGTTATAATCAAGCCGGGCCATAAACTCCTTCAGCGACGAACTGTTCCGCTCGTCCGGTTCCAGGGCCACTTCCACCAGTCGCGTTGTTTTCGCTCCCCGCAGGGTTTTGTCCACCACGGCGGCCCGGATGAACCCAGGCCCCGCCTCCACTCCATATATTTTCATAGTTTGCTATCCTTAAGTCGCGCTCCACCCAGCTACAGGGTTTTGTAGTATAAGGTTTTTGTGGTCATCCCGGCGGCTTTATACACCCCCACGATCGACTTGGAGGTTTCGTTGAACGTGGCGGATGATCTCACAGAATATGTATCCGACTTGACTGTGATCATCAAAGCGATCCTTGGGAACACCTCGGAAAACCCTGGGGCCTTGGAAATTTCGTTGATGGTGGCAAAGGGTTTCTCCATCCTGATTTTTATCAGCTCCTTCACCATCCCCTCGGTGATGGAGTCGTCCAGGGCCATTATCGCCATGGGTGTGGCCGTGTTTATGTTTAATTTTCCGGAGGACCATACGGTCACGTGCTCCCGGATTTTCGCCATCACCTCCGGCTTGAACCCTTTCACCAGCGCCAGCTCGTCCACCGAGTCGAAGGGGGCGTTCTTTGCGCGGTAAGGTGGAGTCCGGGAGCTATAATACGGGGTTTCCGCCCCGCCATATCGCGGCTCGGAATCCGGGTCCATCCAGTCCACCACAGCCCATGCCATGTTCGGATCCTGCTCCAGGCGCGCCAACAACCTTTTCAAGACCTCAATCCACCGGTCATTAGGGTACCCCCTGTTGGTGATAAGCTGGTTCAAATCGATTTTCCCCGACTCGTCGATAATGCTGAAGAAGGCGTAATCATCACCCAGCGGCAGAGGAATCCCCGCCGCCGCCATCTCCGGGGTCATCCCCGCCAAAGACTGCCCACTCGCCTGGGCCTTGAGAAGCAGTTTGGCCGCTTCCTGGCCGCTTCTGGCCGCATAATACGCCTGTGTCTCATCCCGATAGCTTGTGGCCATGGCGGACTCCACCCAAGCCTTCCCCATGAAATCCACCACAAGGATGGAAAGAAGCGCCACCACCGTGACCACCAGAATCAGGGCCATCCCCTCCCGGCTCGCCGCCGGACGCAGCCTCATATCTTCTCTCCGATCAGAAATATGGCGGAACTTTCCACTTCCCCTCCCTTGTCATCTTTCAGGACGAATTTCAGGCGAATCATTTCCGGCAGCGTGTTTTTCGCTTTGGAATCAAATCCATCCACCCAGTTTTCGCTCCCTCCATCCAGCGACAGATAGGAGATATCGAAGGAGACCAGCCTGTCCGTTATGTCGAAGGCCGGGGCCATAAGCTCTTCCGGCCCCAGGTCGTTTAGGGTGTTAAAGTGCTCGCTCCGCATCAGGGTGTAGGTATCGCTTTCCGGCGCCTTGACAACGAACCAGGTGATCACCGCCAGGTCCGACGCCGTCCCAGGGGTCACCAGTCGTCTTCCATACCCTGTGAATGATATCTTGTCCAAATTCCCCTCCTCCTCGGGGTACTGCGGCTCTCCCAGGAAGAACCCCCCAGGGCTGTTGGGCAACAGGGAGGCGGACGCCAGGTCATCGGTCATCCTGCTGATGATGAACCGGGAGGTATGGTTCAGATCAATATGGCTTTCTATCCGGACCACCGCCTCGGAGACCCGGTAAAACGAACCATATGCCATACCTATCATGATCGACAGCACGGCCACGGCCACCAATAGCTCCACCAGGGTGAAGCCGGCCCGCCCTCTGGGGTCATCCCGCCGCGCCATCTTGCTGTTCATTTTCCAAAACCACATGCTGCCTCAACACGAATATGGGGGTCTGGTCTTCATCTTCCCCCCGGAATATGTTTATGATCAGCTCATAGCTTCCGGGGATGACGGTGGCCGCCATATTCCTCTCCGCCCAAAGTTCCGTCTTGTCTATCTTCTCGACTTTCATTTCATCGCCCAGGCCCTGGCCCTTAGGCCGTTTGCCGCTCTTCTCCCATATGAACAACTCCATCTCCTCCCGGGCCATGGTCACGGCTCTGGTCAGCTCGGTGGATTTGACCACTCCCAGGATCGTCTGGTTCATGGTGGACAGCAAAGTGGCCAGGGCTAGGGAGATGACCAATAGCGCCACAATTATCTCCAGCAGGGTGAACCCTCCCCGCCGGGGCAATATGCGACTATTCGCCAAACCCATGGCTTACCCCATACCCTTTCCGGAATGGAGGGAGGATAATTGACGGCCTATCTCCACGTATCCCTCGATTATTTTCACCCGCCCGGTGACCGGATGCACCACAAGGGTCATCACATCTCCCCCTTCTTCGCCGATGTGTATCGCGGAGTATTCCGCGAATCCCATGGGGAAAAAGTGGATGTGCGCCTTTCCTTTTTCCACCTTCTCCTGGCCGGGCGTCTGCACACTCAGAAACGACATATTCTCCGGCAGATGGGTCTCCTTGGCAAAAAGGATGTCCCGCTTTTCAAACTCTCCATCGGTATTCAGGAGAGATACGTAATACCCGTTCTCACTAAAATCCAGGGTCAATCTGTAGACCAGCTTGCTGGTGGCGGACTTGTCGTATATGGCGCTGATGGTGCGGGAGAGCTTTCGCGCTGCGGACTTTAGGCGCCACCCTCCCACGTCCGGCAGCCTGGGGATCAACATCGCGGACATGATGCCGATAATGAGCACCACCATGGCGATTTCCACCAGCGTGAATCCTCCTCGTCGGGCGCCCCTTCGCCTGTGGACATGGCTCACCCGTGGCCCGCCAGGAGCGCAGGCCCCGCCGGTCCACAGCCATCCCTTCTCCACCCTTGCAGCCATGATGGTTTAATCCATGTCCCAGCTTTGTATGTCGGCGTTAAACCCTTCGCCACCCATTTCCCCGTCGGCGCCCAGACATACGATATCGAAGTCGCCCTGGCTTCCTGGGGATATGTAAACATACGGGTTATCCCACGGATCCCTGGGGATTTTTTTCAAATAGCCATCGGGGCTGTATTTTTTGGGGATTCTCCCTGTGGTTGGTATTGTCACCAGCGCCGCCAGGCCCTGGTCCGTGTCGGGATAGAATCCGTTGTCCAGCTTGTACATGGACAGCGCCCCTTCCAGGGCCTTGATATCCATTCTCGCTTTGGTCACTCGCGCCTCGTCCGGCTTGCTCATAATCCGGGGCAGGATCACTGTGGCCAGAATCCCCAGGATCATTACCACCACCAATATCTCTATCAGGGTGAAACCTTCTTTTCCTTTTTCCCTTTTCAATCTCATTTTCACATCACTCCATTATTAATGCACAAGTTGACTCAGCTCGAAAATTGGCAGCAGGATGGCCAGCACCACAAACAGCACCACACCACCCATCAGCAAAATAAGCACAGGCTCCAGCACCTTGGTCATCACAGTGAGCCTGGTTTCCATCTCGAAATCATATGCGTCCGCCATCTTGGACAACATTCTTTCCAATTCACCAGAGCGCTCCCCCGCGGCGATCATCTGCACCGTAACCGGAGGGAACAGGCCGGAGTGCTTTATGGTCTCCGCCACGCCTTGCCCCTCCGTCACTCCGTTTATGGCCGAATCTACGACGCTGGCGTATGCCCGGTTGCCCAAAGAGTCCCGCGTGATGGACAAAGCCTCCAGCATGTCCACACCGGAGGATAGCAATATCCCCAAGGTGGAGGCGAACCTTCCAATGACCGAAGCGCGGACCACCTGGCCCACCACCGGCGCGTGGAGGATAACATGGTCAAACCAATCCGCCCCGGCGGGGGTGCGGATATATTTCATAAAGACAGAGATGGCCGCAGCCCCAGCCACCGCCAGGGCCGCCCACCATTTGGCCAGAAACCCCGAGATAGCCAGCAGGATCACCGTAACCAGGGGGAGGGCCTTGTCCATGTCCTCAAACATGCTTTGGGTTTTCGGCACCACGTATCCCAGAAGAAAAACCAGCACCCCGGCGCACAGCAGGGAGACTATGATCGGATATACCAGCGCCATGACCACTGCGGAGCGATGGCGCAATCCGCTCTCCTTGAAATCGGCCAGGCGGCCCATGGTTTGACCCAGCGCCCCGGAGCTTTCCCCCGCCCGCACCAGGCTGACATATGTATGGTCGAAATGGGAGCCATGCTCGGCCAGGGCGTCCGCCAGGGACGTCCCGGAGGAGACCTTCTCCCTGATTTCCGTTATCACTTTTTGAAAACGCAGATTTTCCACCTGTTCGATGAGGCTGTCCAGCGACTCCACCAGTGGAATGCCGGCGCCTTGCAAGGTTTCCAGCTGTCGTGTGAAGCCGGATATTTCCTTGGCCCCGATCCGGTTGAACAGCGCGTTGAGCGGACGGCGTTTGATCTCCCCCTGGGTGGTGTCCAGCTGCACACTGACGGTCAGGATACCCTGCCGACGCAGCTTGGCCCGGGCTTCCTTCGGATTCTCCGCGTCTATGATTCCTGCGGCGTCCCGTCCCTTTTCGCTGTACCCTTTATACTCATAAACCGGCATCAGCAGGCGCTCCTACACAATATCGGAAGTTTCACGGATCACTTCCTCCAGCGATGTGATTCCCTGCGTCACCAGATCCAGCCCATACTGGCGCATGCCGACAAATCCTTTCTTTTCCGCCACGCGCTTTATGTCGGAGGAGTTCACCTTGCGCACGATCTGGGTCCGGATATCATCGTCTATGATCAGCAGCTCGTATATTCCCGTCCGTCCAGTGTAGCCGGTCATCCTGCACGCAGGGCAGCCGACCGCCCGGTAAAAACGGGCGCCAGGCTTTGTGAAAGAAGGATTAACTCTCATCTCGGAAAAATGCTCCGGCCCAGGGGCATACCCCTCCCTGCACGCCGGGCACAGGACACGAACCAGCCTTTGGGCCAGGGCGGCCAGAAGCGAGGAAGAGATGAGAAATGGCTCCACCCCCATGTCCAGCATCCTGGCCACCGCTCCGGCGGCGTCGTTGGTGTGCACAGTGGAGAAGACGAGATGGCCGGTGAGAGAGGCCTGGACGGAGATCCGGGCGGTTTCCACGTCACGGATCTCCCCCACCATTATCACGTCCGGATCCTGCCGCAAAATGGAGCGCAGCCCCGCGGCGAAATCCAGCCCGATCTTCGGGTTCACCTGCATCTGCCCCACCCCCGAGAGCTGATATTCGATGGGATCCTCTACGGTAATTATATTCTTCTCTATGGTATTTATCCTGCTAAGAGCCGCGTACAGGGATGTGGTTTTCCCGGAGCCGGTTTTGCCGCAAACCAGGATGATTCCATGGGGGGATTTGACAAGCTGCTTGATATTCTCCAGCACTTTGCCGCGCATCCCGATGGTTTCCAGATCATAAAGCTTGCGGGATTTGTCCAAAAGCCGCATCACGATCCGCTCTCCATTGGCGGTGGGGATGGCGCTGACGCGGATGTCCACCTCCTTGCCGGCGATGATGATCTTTATCCTTCCGTCCTGGGGCAGCCTTTTCTCCGCTATATCCAGCTTGGCCATGATCTTTATCCGGGAGGCGACCAGCGCCTGGAGCCTGCGGGGTGGCTTGATGACGTTGCGCAAGGCGCCGTCCACCCGGAAGCGGACGATCAGCTCGCGCTCGTAGGGTTCTATGTGGATATCGGAGGCGTTTTCCTTCACCGCCTGGACTAAAAGCGAGTTGACCAGGCGGATCACCGGAGCTTCGGCGCTGGCCTCCAGCAGGTCCTGCGGCAGGCCATGGATCAAAGTGTCCAGATCCGCCTCTCCCTCGATATCATCCATCACCTCATCCGCCGAATGGGCGGAAAGGTCGAAAGTCTTGTTGATCGCCTCGATCAGGGTTTGCTCGTCGGTGACCGCCACGTCCACCGGCATCCCATACACCAGCCGAAGGTCCTCCACCGATTGCAGGTCCAGCGGACGGGAGGAGGCGGCCATCAGGCGCCCATCGGAGACACGCAACGGCAACACCATGTTTGATTTGCAGAACTGGAAAGTGGCCCGGGCCGCCAATTCCGGATCCATCTCCTCCAGATTTATGGCGTCCAGCCAGGGGATCCCCAGGCGGTCGGCCAGGCTTTTGGGGTCATGCTCCTCCAGGGAGGCTTCCAGCCCGTTCTCTTGCTGATCAGGGGAGATCTGTTTCACCATTGGCGCCTCACTGGCTCAAGGTCCCGGAGGAGGCGCCCTTTTCACTCTGTCCGGCGCCGCTCTTTTCCTTTCCTGGTTCACTTTCATCAGTCACGGCGGAGCTGAAATCCCCTTCCTCCCCGCTCATCCGAAGCGAGCCTCTCTTGTTTTCGACCAAATCCTTCATCTGACGATCGTTGTCGATGATATGAGGCGTCAGGAACACCAGCAGGTTTGTTTTTGTCTTCTGCTTGGTCTTGTACTTGAAGAGCCACCCCAGCAGGGGGATATCCCCCAGAAGCGGCACCTTGCTTTCCACATCGTTCAGGTCGTCGCGGATAAGCCCGCCGATGACCACGTTCTGGCCATCGGAGACGACAACGGTGGTTTCCACCGAGCGGGTGAAGGTTATCAGATCCTTCGCCTTCTCCAGCTGGGTGGGGGAAATGGATGATATCTCCTGGTATACATCCAGCTTCACCACATTTGATTCAGAAATCTGCGGGGTGATTTTCAGTGTGATACCGATATTCTTCCTCTCGATGGTGGTCAGGGTGGTGCCTCCCGTGTTCTGGGACTGGCCCGTGACGAAGGGGACGTTCTGGGCCACCACTATCTCCGCCTTCTTGTTGTCGGTGGTCAGGATGTTGGGAGTGGAGAGAATATTGATGCCCGACTCCGTCTGCAGGGCGTGCATGAGGGCGCCGATGTTCAAAAAGTCCACACCCGCAAAGCTTATGATTCCGTCCACCACCCCGATGGCCAGGCCCTGGGGAGCGTTCAGCGGGTTCTCGGCCATGGCGTTCAAGTTGCCGAAGTTGGTTCCGCCGATCCCTTGTAATCCAGGATTGTTGAAATTGGAGGTGGTTCTCCATTCGATGCCGAACTGGCGCTGTTTATCGGTGGTGATCTCCATGATAAGCGCCTCCACAAAAACCTGCCTGCGTCTTTTATCCAGCCTTTCGATGACTTCCTTCAATGTGTCATAGTCCTCCCTGGAGGCTGTGATCACCAGGGAGTTTGTGGCCTTGTCCGGCGTGACGGTTATCTCCCCCTGGAGGCTCAGGGAACCTGCGGCTCCTGGCATGCCCCCTGGCGGAGGTACACCGGGGGGGGCGCTCCTTCGAACCGGGGCGCCGTTGGGGCTGGTGGATTCCGACACCACATTGTTGAGCACCTTGGCCAGCTCCTCGGCGTCTGCGTTCTTCAGGTAATAGACATTGATCTTCCCCTGGCCCATGGGCGCCGGCTGGTCTAGTTGTTCTATCAGGGCGATCATCCGGTTGGTGACCGGTTCGCTGGCCACCAGGATGATGGCGTTTAACCTGTCATCGGGGATGATTTTAGGTTGCGGCTGGTTGGCGACCTCGATCATTGACCTGGGCATGCCCGGCGCGCCGGGAGCTCCCGGCGCCCTCGGCACAGGGGGACTGGGACGCCCCCCGCGACTGTTGATCATGCCGCGCATCCCCTGGCCGTCGCTACTGAACAGCTGGGATACCTTTTCCGCAATTTCCTTGGCGCCCGCGTATATCAGCCTGTGCACGGTTATTTTCTCTTCTTCCCCCGGCACATCCAGTTTTTCCATGATCTTGCGCAGCTTTTCCACGTTCGCGGCGAAGTCGACTATCAAGATGGTGTTTGTTTCCTGGTGGTATGTGATGAAGCTTGTGACAGGCAACAGGGGACGGAGGGTGTTTATCATCATGTCCCCTTTGGAATACTTCAGCGGTATCAACATGGTCACCACCTTGTCATTCTCTTTTCCCTTGCCGCTTCGAAAGGGCCCCAGTTGCTTGGCCTCCACCAATGGAACCACTTTTATAACCTCCCCCGATTCCACCAGAGAGTATCCGTAAACTCCCAGAGTCGACTCAAACACCCTCATGGCCTCGGATGGCTTGACCTTCTTGGGCGATATGATGGTGACTTTTCCCTTGACCTGTTCGTCCACGACAAAGTTGGCCCCGGTAAAATCCGACATGGCTTTGATGAATATCTTGATATCCACATCGTTAAAGTCCAGGCTGACCAGCCCGTCCGAGTCTATTTTGGGTTTTGCTGTTTCCTTGGAGCGGCCGGATTTTTCCTGGCTCCTTTGTTCTTGTTCGGCTCCGTTCCCCCGAGAGGGAATCTTGCCGGGAATCCTTTCGTCCGATGGCATTTGCCTGCCCATGGGGGAGCCTTCCACTCCCACTGGGTCCTCCATGGCAGGGGTCCCCGCCCCCATCTGCGCGTCATCATAGACTTCGGGCGCTCCCACCCCCATCTGGGCGTCTTCATAAGCTTCAGGCGTGTCTATACCCATCTGGGCGGCTTCGTCTTCGGGGACGGCAGGAATAGGCGGTTCCCATTGCTGCGCTTGCGCCGCCGCCGGGGCCATGGAAAATGTAGACATATAGGAAGGCGTCGCCACCAGCGACACCAGAATAAGTAAGGTGATTCCCCCAGTTCTCATTGAACGTTAAACCTCAAAGTTGATTTTTGGTTACCCCGAAGGATGTCCACGTTAAAATATGATTCGTTTCTTAGCACCTGGAACAGTTCCAATCCCTTTTCCGCCGAATTCAGCTCCACACCGTTGATGCTTTGCACCACATCCTGGTCTTTGAGTCCGATTTTGTCGAAGATGGAGTCTTTACGTACGGCGAAAAGCTTGAACCCGTTGGTGACTCCGGAACTGTCCATGTTTGGCACCGCCCGGACCTGGGTCAGCAATTGGTTCATATTTTTAAGCTGCGCTTCAAGATAGCCCTTGGAAATATTGGCGCCGTCGCCGGTGGCCATCACATCGGTTCCCAGGTAGGTTTTCCTTGCGCCTGGAGTGAACCTGCCACTGCCGGATGAAGCCTGTTCATTAAAATCCACTTCCAGCGCTTCGAGCCTGCCATTGTTCAGCAGCATGACTCTATTGCGCTCGATCCCCACTATCTTGGCGCCGCTCACCATTTCATGAAGCCGGAAGGTTTCCTCTGCGCCAGAGCCCACCCGGATAACCGCCAGGCTGAAGTTCTCCCAGACCATGGTTCCTGTCAGCTTCAGATTAAGATCCGATATGGGAGCGTCCGTTCCCGCCCCAGCCCCCGCTACAAACCGGGTTTCATCCACGCTGCTCTTATCCTTCGTGGACTCTGAATTGAAAATATTGCGCCTGAATATCGCGGTGTAATCCCGAAGGGGAACACCGGCATCGAGGGGAGACTCCGATGAAACCTCGGAGGGGGAGCCGGGCGATGTGGATCTGGAAGCGATGACAATCCCATTGACCACACCGGCTGACAGCCAGCTTATCAGCAGGATCAGCGCAATGTGGATCGCCACCCATCCCATCCTGGGAAGACGGATACTTTCAAGCATAAATAGTCACTTTGAGTAATTTGAGATTGTTGTACGGACACACCGGAGGGATTTTGAAAGATTTTTTTTCTTTTATCGGTTTATCGGACTCCTGGAAGGATCTTTGAAAAGTTGAACCGCATCGCCTCTTCCGCCTCCGACAAGGTCTGGATGGCCACTTTTCTGGCTTTTACAGAGCCTTGCTGCAGGATATCCAGCACTTCGTCCGGTCTTTGCCCCCAATACGCCCGTTTCTCCAGGAGTGGCTCCAAGTATTTGAATACATTATCCGCCAAAGCTTTTTTGCATGCCACGCATCCCCTTTTGGCCTCCCTGCACTCCTGCGTGGTCGCCTCGTTTTCCTCATCCGAGGAAAAGACCTTGTGGAAGCTGAACGCCACGCATTTTTCCGGATCGCCAGGATCGGTCTTGCGCACTCTGGCAGGGTCGGTGATGATATTCTTTATCTTGCCGAACATCTCCTCTTTTGAGTCGGAAAGATAAATAGCGTTGCCATAGGACTTGCTCATCTTCCTTCCGTCAGTTCCCGGCAGCTTGGGCACGGAGCTCATTTTCCCCTCCGGCTCCACAAACACCTTGCTCTTGTATATGTCATGGAAGCGCCGGACAATCTCCCGGGTCAGCTCCAGATGGGGCAGCTGGTCTATCCCCACCGGGACATAATGGGCGTTATACAGGACTATGTCGGCGGCCTGGAGCACGGGATATCCGAGAAACCCGTAGGTGTGCAGATCCCGGTTGCTGACCTGTTCCATCTTCTCCTTGTAGCTTGGCACCCGTTCAAGCCAGGGCAGTGGAGTTATCATGGAGAAGATCAGGTGCAGCACGGCATGCTCCGGGATCAGCGACTGGACGAAAAGGACGGCTTTTTCCGGATCCAGCCCCGCAGCCATCCAGTTGATCCCCAGGTCCATCAGGTTGTCTTCCAGCTCCGCAGTATCCTCATAGTTGCTGGAGAGCGAATGCCAGTCCGCGGCGAAGTAATAGCACTCATACTCCTCCTGCATCTTCACCCAATTGTTCAGGGCGCCCAGAAGGTTGCCCAGGTGCAGCTTGCCGGTGGTCTGCATACCGGAAAGGACACGTTTTTTGCTCATGGAAATCCCCGAATCCAGAAAATTAAACCTCTAACAACAGATACAGAATCACGTTGATCAAAGGCAAGATTGTCCAGTTTATAATATTTAACGGATTAAAATACAAGATGAAAATCAGGATCCCCAGCCCGTACATTTCTATCTGGGCGAATTGTTTCGCCTCCTCGTCCGGCAACAGCCCGGTGACGATCCTGCCCCCATCGGCCGGGGGAATGGGGATCATGTTGATCACGGCCAGCAGCACATTGACGATAACAGATATAAAGAGGGTGTAGAACACCGTGGTCATCATGGAGCCGGTCAGATCCAGAGTGTTGCTCCCCATCTGCACACTGAATACGGCATAGGCTTCCGCATCGGCGTAACCAAGAATCCTGATAAACATGGCGGAGATTACCGCCAACACTATATTGGTGGCAGGCCCTGCCGCCGCCACCCATATCATGTCCCTCTTGGGATTTTTCAGATTCCTGAAATCCACCGGCACAGGCTTGGCGAAGGCGAAGACAAAGGGCTTTCCCAGAGCCGTGATGGACGCCAGATACAGGAGGGTTGGCAATACAATGGTGCCAAACCAGTGGATATGGGCGATCGGGTTCAAGGTCAGCCTTCCCATCAGCTTGGCCGTCTGGTCGCCTAGCCGAAGGGCCGTGTATCCATGGGCCACTTCGTGGAACACCACCGCCAGAGCAATAGCCAGCAGCAGCGAACACAGATGAATTAATGTTTCCGCGATTTCCATTATTCTAGTCTTTTATCAGCTATCAGATATTTCATCGGTTCGGCAGGCGGCATGGCCAAAACGGATTCCAGACGCCCTGCCCTTTGGCGGGACGGAAGAATTGGGCCGGATTACTGCATGGCCGAAGGGAAATGTTGTCATGCCGGATTTTTCGAGAGGCCTTCCATTAAAAATTCAAGTTACTACCGCAGCGTCATTCGCCAGTTCAATATCCATTCTAAGGCATCATACGGTGGATTCTCCAAATAAATATGAAAAGTAACGGACATTGGGCCATAATAATGGGGAAAACAATCCTTTTAGAGGCGTCATGACCGATTATTACGATTCCAACGACCTGCCAAGGTTCGGCGAAATTGGGGAAGAAGCCCCCGAGCTGGCAAAGAAATTCTTCGATTACTATAAGGCCGTGTTCGAAGAGGGGGAACTAACCGAAAGGGAAAAAGCGCTGATCGCCCTGGGAGTGGCCCATGCCGTCCAATGCCCCTACTGTATAGACGCCACCACCCAGGGATGCCTGGAAAAAGGCTCCAACCTGGCGGAGATGACAGAGGCTGTGCATGTGGCCAGCGCCATAAGAGGAGGCGCCACCCTGGTCCACGGCCTGCAAATGAAGAATATAGCGAAAAAAATCTCCATTTAATCCAGACCATGACTTCCCACCCTTCATCGAAACACGCCAGCCAGACCGCAGACGCCCATACCAACGATCGCGGGCGCTCCTTCGGCGCCACCCTGGAGCGAGACGGTCTTCTGCTGCACAGGGACAGGCTTTCCACCCTGCAGGTGAATGTGGGATATGTGTGTAACCAGACATGCAAGCACTGTCATGTGGAGGCTGGGCCGGACCGGAAAGAGACTATGGACAGGGCCACCGCCGAGCAGGTGGTCCGATTCGCCGCCAATGTCAGGTTGGACACAGTTGATATCACCGGAGGGGCCACGGAGATGTGCGCCCAGTTGCCATATCTGGTGGAGAACCTGCGGCCCCACGTGGAAAGGCTCATAGTGCGGACCAACCTCACCGCCACAGGCGCCAGCGGCGCCGGGACTCGATTGGAGAGGTATATCGAATTGCTCAAAGAGGCCAACGCTGTGGTGATCGCCTCCTTTCCTGCGCCGAACAAGGGACAGACCGACGCGCAACGGGGCGATGGGGTGTTTGAAAAAAGCGTCTCGGCCCTGCAGGCGCTGAACAAAGCTGGCTATGGAATCGCCGGAAGCGGGCTGGAGCTGAACCTGGTGTCCAACCCGGTCGGCGCGTTTCTGCCTTCTGCCCAGGAAAAAGCGGAATCAAAATTCCGCAGCGACCTCAGGCGCAAATACTCGGTGGAGTTTAGCAACCTGCTCACTTTCGCCAATGTTCCCCTGGGCAGGTTCCGCCGTTGGCTTGTCGATTCCGGGAACCAGGAGGACTACTTCCGCAAGTTACAGGAAGGCTTCAATCCCTGCGCCATCAACGGGCTTATGTGCCGCTCGCTGATATCCGTCGGGTGGGACGGTTATATGTACGATTGCGATTTCAATCTGGCCGCCGACCTTCCCCTGGGTGGGAGGAAGACCCATATCACCGAATTGGATGGCCCACCGGCGCCCGGCGCCCCCATCGCCGTGGCGGACCACTGTTTCGCCTGCGCCGCCGGCAGCGGCTTCACATGAGTGGGCGCCATAGTGTCCTGAGTGTCAGGACCTCCCGGATCATCTCTTGTTGTGTTTGTTTTCGCTATGCCAGCTTGAACTGGCGCACCACGGAATTCAGCTCCACGGCCACCATCGCCAGCTTTCTCGAAGCTCCATTAATCCGCTGGATTCCATCGCTCTGCCCATTCACTTCGGAGCTGACTCCTCTTATATCTGCAAAAACACCGTTTGTTCCCTGGGCGGCGTCCCCAACGTTTTGCGAGACGTTACTGGCTGTGGCGGATATTTCCTGCAAGCTGCTGGCCATGTCATGCGCGCCTTCGGCGGTCATTCCGATATTTTGGGATATTTCCCCAACCATGCCGACCTGCTCTTCCACAGAATGACTGATGGTTTTCACTGAATTGGTCATGGAGTTAATGATTAACGCCACATCAGCGATTACCTGTACCGCTTTGTTGGTGTTTTCCCGCATCCCGTTTATTTTGGCGGAAATTTCCTCCGCAGCCTTCGCGCTCTGGTCGGCCAACTGCTTTATCTCGTTGGCCACTACGGCAAATCCTTTTCCGGCGGACCCTGCGCTGGCGGCCTCGATCTTGGCGTTCAGCGCCAGAAGATTGGTTTGCTCTGCGATTTTTTTTATCAGAATAGTAACCTTGCCGATCTCCTGAGCCCCGGCTCCCAGGGAACTCATGGCCTGGGAAGCGTTGCGCGATAAATCCATGGCCTTTCTTGCGGTTTTCGAAGAGTCCTTGGCGCTATCGTCTATCTTGACTATGGACACCTTCATCCGCTCCATAACCGAGGAAACCCCCGACATATCCTGGCTCATTTTCCCGGCGCTGTTGGAAATGTTGGAAACCACCTGGCTGATCTGCTCCACGGAGGAGGCCATGGTGTTTATGTTGCTGGAGAGTTGCTCTGTGGCGCTGGTCACGTTGGTTGCGCCTTCCGTGATTTTTGACGTGCCTCCCACAAGCGTATTGGAAATTGAAAGCAATTCCTTAGCCGAAGTCGACAGGATATTCGTATTTTGAGCGACCTTTTCCAGCTGCCCCCTCAGGTTTTCCGCGAATTGATTAAACCATCCGGCCAACTCGCCCAACTCGTCCCCGGATTCGACGACAATCCGTTTCGTCAGATCCCCGTGCCCCTCTGCCATGTCACGCAACATATTGTTAAGGTTGCGTATTCCTCCCAGCAAACCCTTTGCGATCCATACAATGGCGACGGTTAAAAGCATTGCGGAAACAATTACAACAACCAGACTGACTATGCTGGCCATCTCGGAGGCCTTCTCTCCTTCCAGGACCGCCTCGGACGCAGAAGAGGCCGCTGAATTTCCCATTGTGGACAGGGCTGCGTTAACGCTGTTTCCCATTTCTCTCACGTTATCGCCCAGTTCGATGAATTCCCAACCCGGAGCCTTGGTGGCCTGAAGCCTTGGCAATTCGATCTGAACAGCCTTGGATATCTCATTGATATTATTCTGTATAGACTCCGCCAGCCTGATTTCATCTTCACTGCTTGCGCCTGCCAGCACAAGGCTGTGATTGGATTGGATTGTGGATATCATGCGCGGAAGATCGGTCAACTCTTTCGACTTCAGGATTCCCATCTCACGCGTCATGATGATATCGTCTATTTCCAGCATAATCTGCAGAATGTTTATCCGTATGGCCTGAATCGCCGACATGTGTTTTTGAACCGCAAACACTCGCCTGGTACCATCCACAGCTTGACCATCCACCCAAACGGAAATGGCAAACTGGCCTATTTGCACAGCTATAACCACAAATCCAAGAGCTATCAGTTTTTGCCTGATGCTGATGCCATGCCTGATCGCGGACAAAAAGCCCCCAAGAAATCTCATACTACGTACTCCGATAAAAAATGTGTTATTGTCGGTTGTCAAAACCAAAGGGAATGAGCATTCACATTTTTCTCGGTTGCAGGCACGCAAAGGTGTGGCGTGAGTCGGTATAGCGAATCGGACAGAATATGACTGGTATCCATGTAAATTTCTGCTCATTTTCCCCGGCCATCCCCCAATGGCCATTTCCAGGATCACAATGGTACACCAACAGTAACATTTTGTCAAACATCAATAAATTATTTAAATACCTCCACAGGTAGCGCTTTTTTATCAACAGGTTAGATTCTTGTTGCGCACCGACTCACAGTATCGGGCGCCGGATGTCAGGAAGGGGATCCGGTCTCCGGAATAGGCTGCGGTTCTGCGGCCTGGATCTTCGGCTCCAGATGATACTGGTGGCAAGTGGCGCAGACGGAATGAACCCGTTTTTTCTTGTGGCAGGCAATACATTTTTGCGGCATGACCCCGCCCCCTTTGGCATCGAACATCACCGTCTCCACCTGGTCATGGCAATCGAAGCATTTCACCCCCAGCCGGGTCATATGCCGGAACATGGCGTCCACCAGAAAGGCGCCGCTATGGCGGATCGGTTTGGCCTTCGGCCCGAGATGGCATCCCATACATTTTTTCTCCACATACTCCCCTCCCTGGTAAAAAGTATTGTGGGTCAGCAGCACACCGGACTTGCGGGAGATCGGCTTCATTCCATAGCCCGAATCTTCCACATGGACATCGAAGTGATGGCAATTGACACACTCCTCCGTTTTCACCAGCTTGAGGCTGTTCGTTTCCCCTTTATGCTCCCGATGGCAATCCACGCACGTCGCCCTGGCGTCCACATCCTTGACCTTCAGGTGTTTCGGGTCGCTGTGGCAGGTCGTGCAAGGAGAGTCCCGCAGGCCCTTCACCTCCGGATGAACAAGCTGGAAATGCTTTTTCTCCTCATGGCAAGCCATGCACTTGGCCTCGCTCACTCCTTGCCATGGCAGGTGGCAGCTTTCGCAATCATCCTCCAGTTCCTTGTGCTTCATGGACAACGGCCCATCCAGGAATATCTTCCCGGCCTCGGTCTGCCCCTTAACCCACACGAAGGCCACAATGGATAGCCCGGCGGCGATGGTGATGGCCAGTCTGCCGTAGTTCCTTCTCATCTCTGCTGCGCCATGTCAGTAATAAAACGATCCCAGGATGTGGAACGACAGCGCCACCAGCAAAGCCATTGTCAGGGGGACATGGAGATAGAGCCACACTCTCAATGAATTGAGCATCGCCCATTTATGGGAAAGTCGCTCTTTCTCCATATAAATCGCCCCCACCAGGGACATACCGTATACTTCGTCGGACTGCGTCTCCAGTTGCAGGGCTTCCATTTTCTCCCTGCAGGCTTTGATAACCTCTTCCTCATCGGAAAAGATGTATCCCCATTTCACCCCATGGGAGGCCAGGCTGGGGCGGATATGCTTGTTGTATGTTTCCATGAATTTGTCCGACCTGTTTTCCGCCTGTTTATCCGCCTCCGCCAGAAGTTTCTCGAACCTTGCGCCTATGACTTCCATAGTCATCACATGCTTCCCATATTTGGACAGGGAGAGAGGAACCACTTTATATAGAATGGCGCCGATAGCCCCGCTGGCGGTCACCAGCAGGAACAGGGTTAGCAACAAGCCGCTGAGCGCCCCGCCAGTCCGAAATCCGGAATGGAGGAAGACCACCACGATGAGAATGACACCGATGTATACGTGGGATTGGGCCCAGGAATGAAGCGACCCAACAGACGCCCTCAGAAGGCTTTTGCGTATCCTGTATCCTGAAAGGAACAGGATCAAAGCCAGAGCCAGGATGCCATAAAGAAGCCCCATTCCATCGCCGGGCGAGTATGAGGACTCGTCGATTTTCATGGAGTATCTGATGGCCAGAAGAGCCGCCACTATCACTGTGAACAGGATCGGCCACGCGCTCTTGATCAGGCTGTAATCGCTTTTCTCCAGGTTATCCATGGCCGATCACCCCACCGAGATCAAGTCGGAGAAATATTCCGTGGGGTTCACCCGGCGCGCCGCGCCGGTGGGGCAATTGTATACACACCCCATCTGGCTGAACCCGCGGCACATGTCGCATTTCACCGCTCGTCGCCTCTTCTTCCTTTTTCTTATGCCGGAGTCCACCTTATTCCTTTCCATGGTCTCCTTGTCCCCCTCCGGCCCCCGGTTCAAGTCCGCATTCCCCCGCTCCTCCCCGGCCTCCGTGGAGTTGAACAAGAATGAGAATATCCTCCGTATGGCGCCATTTTGATAATCCTGTTCCAGCTCCACGATGCTGATATTGCCGAAGGGGCAATTTCTGGCGCACCCTCCACAGCCGATGCAAAAGTCCTTGTGATATATCTCCCCGTTGCTGTCCCGGGTGATGGCCCCGGTGGGGCACTGGGCCATGCAGGTGGGGTCTTCGCAGTTGCGGCAGGAGGTGGGGATGAAGATGAAGCTGCTTATCTTGGCGCCGTTGCGAACCAGCCTGGACTTGCCATTGTGCAAAGCGGCGCAAGCCTCCACGCAGGTGTCGCACTGGACGCATTTGGTGGTATCCATTATCAGCAGCGATTTGGTGGAGATGACACCATCTTCTATTGTGGACTGCAGCGCGTTGGCCAGGTTTGTGTCCTGGCTGATCTGCAGGTTCCGCTCTTCCCTTTGCCCGGCGGCGGATTCCAGGTTCCGTCGAATCCCAGGATTGCTGGACAGCAGGTTGGCGAAATCCTCCACGGCGATCTTGATCACCTCCACCCGGTTGATGGCGGAGATCGTGGCCATCCTCTTCTCTCCCTCGTTGAGCAGGGCCATCTCGCCGAAGCAATGCCCTTCTTTAAGATACGCCAGCGCCTTCTCTTTCCCGTTGTTGTTCTGGCTAACCTTCACGAACCCGTACCGGATCAGATAAAAGGCGTCCGCATCATCCCCCTCACTGAAAATCAGATCCCCCTTGCTATACGAGTTCAGTGTAACCCGGTCCACCAGCCTGTCCACAAAGGATTCGGACACCCCGGAGAACATGGGAACCTTCATAAGCTGGTTTCTCAGCGCCCTTTCTCGATACAGCGCGTCCATCTTTTTCTTTATGGAGCCAAACTTGTCCAGCAGCTGGAACATGCTGCTTCTGGAGATGTTCAGGATCACCGAGGGTTTCATGGCAATGATATCGGCGGTGCGTGGAGCGCCGGACATGGCGGCGATCTCCCCGAACACTTCGCCATCGCTGAGGATTATCCTGTTCCCCCTCCCCCCGCCACCTCGGGGCAACCCCACCTGCACCATGCCGGAGAGGATCACATGGCAGTTTTCGTCATACTCCCCTTCCCTGCATATAAGATCATCGGGAAGGTATTCGTTGACTTCGCATTCGGACAGCGCCGAAGCCAGATCCGCCTGGTTCTCATCCGCAAAAAGGGATATGGACGACAGGGATGAAAGGGTCTTAAGCTTCAGATTCATATTGGGCATGCTCCTGTCACTTTCGCCGTCATACTATCAAGCGCTCCTGGGGAAACCATACCAGTCTGCGCCAGTCATTGTTAAAACCTGATACTCATATTGCGTCTTTAAGAATATATCAAATAATCAAAGCGGCTATAACAACAATCTGGATCAGGATAACCGCCTTGTTTCCATGGCCAACCCTCGCCCTGATTCCCGTCTTAGGCTATAATCGCATAACTCATCACATATTGGATGGACAATGAAGTTTCTGATTACGTTGCTGGCTTCCGGAAAGCTTTTCAAGATCCTCTCCACTGGCGGAACCATGCTTCTGTCGGTTTTCGCCTATTCCCTGGTCTTCGGATGGATGTACGCCGCTGGGCTGGTGGCGCTGATCTTCTTCCACGAGATGGGCCACTACCTGGCCGCCCGCCAGAAAGGGCTGGATGTAGGAGCCCCCATGTTCATTCCTTTCGTGGGAGCGTTCATCGCGCTCAAGGAAAAGCCGATGGATGTGGAGACGGAGGCTTATGTGGGGTTCGGCGGACCTTTCGTGGGCACCCTGGCGGCGCTGGGATGCTACTATCTGGCCATTGCCAACGAAAGCCCCATTCTTCTGGCGCTCTCATATTCCGGATTCTTCATAAACCTGTTCAACCTCATCCCGATATCCCCTTTCGATGGCGGACGGATCACGGCCATTCTCAGCCCCAGGATATGGCTCATCGGCGTCCCTATACTGATCATCGTGTTTCTATACAGGCCCAGTCCGCTGCTGATCCTGATGGCCATCATCGCCGCCCCCAGCATCTATGCCGCGCTGCATCATAACCCTAAAGATGAAGAGACCGCCAAATACTATAGCGCCAGCCTGGAAAAAAGGATCATATACGGAGTGTACTACATCACCCTGGTGGTGTTCCTGGCGGTGATGACCAACGATGTTCACGAAATGCTTGCCAGTTATCGATAGTGGATCATGAATCTGCATAGTATCCGGATATCAATATCCAGAAATGGAAATCAAGATTGACTGCCACGATAGCCAGGAATACAATCAGTTAAGGGGAATTGTCGCTTTATTGACTTTGCCGCCTCACTATTTTCTTTCTATCGGAGAGGTGAAGTGATGTCTGCTGTCAGGCTTGCTTTTTATTTCGTCTCTATTTCCAGCCTCGCGTTCATGGCGTTTGGCTGCAGTTCCGGATCCGGCGATAACCCAGGGCCCTCCCAGGCTGTGGAAACCGGATCACCTTACTTATCTGGCTTGTATGACTTTAAAGTGGAAGTCGCCAGCTCAAACTGCTCCGATGGCTCACAACCGCGCCAGGGATTCGGCTTTTCCGTCGAGATCATCCAGAACGGAACATTAATAGAAGCCAGGAATAATGGCCAGACAGCAGGCCGGGGTGACATTGACCCAACCGGCAAGTTCCACATGTCCGGTTCTTTGGAGGA
>JAOUPQ010000164.1 GCA_029879765.1 Nitrospinota bacterium
GAACGCCAGGGCAGGGCCGGGGATGGAGTCCGCCAGTTTTCCCTCCGGGGTGGCGAAGCCAGTTATGCCGCCTCGGGCCACGGCCACATGGATATCCTTTCCCGCGAAGCCGCGGATTTGCGAGGTATATTCTTCCACCTTGTTTTCATCATCCGCGTCACGGATCATCACCACCGCCACGTCCGCCCGGGCCAGGCTATCCGGCGGCTCCCGCAGGTAGCCCAGGGGGAACAGCTTGCGGCGGGCCGGGTCCAGCGCGTGCTTATCCACCAGCACGATGTCCATGTCCCGATGCAGCGCCCGGTGGCCGAACCCGTCGTCGAGAATGATCACGTCCACCCCGAATCGCTCCACCAGCACAGCGGCGCCTGATGCTCGTTTCGGCGCGGTGACCACGGGGATTCCGGGAAGTTTCCGGGCCATCATGTACGGCTCATCGGCGGAGTATGGCGGCGGCGGGCAAAGGGTGGCCCCGTCGGAGACCACCAGCGCCTCCTCCCGGGCCAGTTGGCCATAGCCTCTGGAAAGTATCCCCACCTTCTTCTTTTTGGATATCAGCCTGGCGATATGGATGGCCAGCGGGGTCTTTCCGGCGCCGCCCAGGGTCAGCCCCCCCACGCTGATCACCCGGCATGAGGCATGGAACGGGGAGAGCAGCCCACTGCCGTACAGCAGGTTTCTGGCAGACAGTCCGGCGGAGTATACGGCGCTGGCCGTGGCCAGGGGAAGATAGATGATCCCCGGGGGTGATTGGCCGAGCATGATCCGCTCCACGTGGGCGGCCAGCCCCCTCTTTGCGATGGTCATTACTCCGTCGCGTCCTCGATGATCTGTCTTGCCATGGGAGGCAGATATATGTTTTCCAGATCCATCCGGGAAAGAACCCGGGCGATGACCCTGGCCCGCTGGGGGGGGCCAAGCCTTTTGTCCACCAGCAGCAGCCGCCGGTTTTTCAGCACGCACATCCCGGACTGGATAGTCATCTCCTCGTCCTCCAGGTTGTCATACTTAATCTCCAAGCCTGCCCTGGCGGCGGCGTCCTCCATGCTCATGAGCGCCAGCGAATCGCCAGATGGGGCGGCCCTGCGGCCACTGCCCTGGGTCGCGCGTTTTTTCGGTTTATGGAACATACCCACTCCGGAAATGGTGGAACATCCGGCGCCGGGGCTTATCGCGCGCTTTCGCCTGGCATGGGTGGAGGCTATATCACCCGCGCGCTTCCCCACTGGGGCGCCGTCGTTGTTCCCCCATCTGTTTTCTGGGCCATCCCGCCTGCTTATTTTGGTATGGACATGGGATGGCGTCTTTTCACTTCTGCCTGCTTGCTGCTGGATTTGTCCTGGATGATGGGGCCCGCAGCCCAGAACATCAGATATTGCCCATCCAGTTGTATACACTCGATAGGCGAGACAAGCCCGTCATTGTTTCTGTCATACTGCCATGATGGGCATTGGGGGGTGTCGTCCAGGAAGTCGAATTCGGTCCCGTCTCGCTCGGTGGTGTGGTACAGCCCCAGATAATGATCCGCCTCGTGGGCCAGGGTGAAACCTTGCAGGTTCAGGTCCGAGCCGCTCATGGAATACAGGCCCCCGAAGGTGTTCAGGATCACTCCGGAGTTGGGGGTTCCCTTCTGCACCGGGCCTGGAATGCCCCCGGCGATGCCCAGAATCCCCATTTCTCCGGCGTAAGATATGGACTTGACCAGAAAGATGTCCATATTCAGGTTCGGAGTGTTGGAAGACCATGTGAGCAGCTCTTCCATATCGTCGGGCCATCCGTTGTTATTTTCATCTCTTTCAAGGTCCTGGTTTGTCAGCCTCTGGGCGTCGGCGCCGGTGTAGACATGGACCTCGATGGAGCCTATTTCGAAATTTACCTTTTTATAGACATCCCTGGCCACTGCAATCATGGTTTCTATCCTGTTCCTGGCCTCCGCGCTGTCGCCGTCCATGTCTACAAGGTGGAAGTTAAAACCGACTGAATATACTGGCGGCTCCTTATAATTCTTCTCACACCCTCCCAAAACCATGGCAACCCCCATAACGATGACCACCAGGGGAGCGCACATCAATGCAGCGCGAACAATATAGCGAGACAGGTTCATCAATACCTCCGTTACCGAAAAAAAGCGTTCATTACGAACGGGTTGTTTTTCTTTTCATATCCTATGGTCGTCGGGTCACCATGGCCCGGAAAAATCCTCGTATCGTCCGGAAGGCTGAACAGCTTGTCCCGAATGGAGCGGATGAGGGTTTCGTGGTTCCCCCCCGGCAGGTCGCTGCGTCCTATGGACATTCTGAAAATAGTGTCGCCACTTATAACAAAATCGGCATGATGGAAGCATGCCCCTCCTGGCGAGTGCCCCGGGGTGTGGATTACTTTGAAGGAAATACATTCACAGACCGCCACATCGTCGCCGTCTTCCAACAGAATGTCCGGCTCCGGCGATGGCGCAAGCCCCAGGTATCCGGCCATCTCCTTCATCTCATGGTTTGTGAGCAAATCCCGATCCAGCCTGTGGATGGACAGGGGGGCCTGGGTGGAGCTTGCCAGCTTATGGTTCGCCCCCGTATGATCCGCGTGACCATGGGTGTTGATAATATGGGCCACGCTCCATTTCGCGTTTTCGATTGTTCCCAGAATCCGCGCGGCGGAGTCGCCAGGGTCGAAAACGGCGCAAGACATATGCTCCGGGCAACCCACTATGTAACAGTTCACGTCCAGGGGCCCCAGACAGATAGTTTCGATTTGCGCCGCCACCAATTTCTCCTGCTCGTATGCGTATTTGCCTGAAAACAAACAAAAAGTTGAATCCAGATCCAATCGCTAATTTTAACTTGGATAGCCAAAAAACAGAACGAAATAATCCTGTACAGGATATGGCATCCTGGGCGTGTATGGTTTAAGATTGTGAGAGCCAGTGGCGCGTATTAGAATTGCTTTATGGGCCATAAGCTCGGGAACAACTCCTAAACCGACAAGATATCTGTATGAAAGACGAAAAGCCCAGGCTGCCACCGGGCCAGATTCTTACTGAAAAATTTCCTGTTCTCCACTACGGTGAAGTTCCGGAATTTGACAGTACCAATTGGGATTTTCGTATATTCGGCCTGGTGGAACAGGAGGTGGCGCTGGATTTCGACGAATTTTCGCAGTTGCCCAGCCAGAGGATCGAAGCGGATTTTCATTGCGTGACCACATGGTCCAGGTATGACAACCTCTGGGAAGGAGTTTTGGCCAGGACCCTCGCCGCCCTGGCCCGCCCTTTGCCAGGCGCCAGGCATGTCCTGATTCATTGCGAGCAGGGGTACACCACCAATCTTTCGCTGGAAGACTTTTTGAGGGACAATGTACTGTTCGCATTAAAATGGGGTGGCAAGAAGCTTACACCGGAGCATGGATATCCCTTGCGTCTGGTGGTTCCCCACCTATACGCCTGGAAATCGGCGAAATGGGCGCGGGGAGTGGAGTTTATGGAAGATAACCGGCGTGGCTTTTGGGAAAGTAGGGGATATCATAATAACGGAGATCCATGGAGAGAGGAGCGTTTTTCCTCCCAGGAGCAGGACTGAAAAATTGATTACAGGAGATTGGTAATGACTCTCGATTGTGTGATTATTGGTGGAGGCCCCGGCGGCATATGCGCAGGCATATACGCCATCCGGGCGGGGATGAAAACTCTTCTGGTGGAAAAGCTTGGCATCGGCGGCCAGATCGCCGTGTCGGACCTGATAGAAAACTATCCCGGGTTCGCCTCCGTCTCCGGGCCGGAGCTGATGGGCCATTTCCAGAACCACGCAGAGTCTGTGGGCCTGGAGGTGCGATATGAGGACGTGACGGCCATCGAAATGGATGGGGACATGCGGATAATCCGCACCGCCTCCGGCGAAGATATCAAAACCAAAACCGTCATCATATGCTCCGGGGCCAAACCAAAAAGGCTCGGCTTCCCCGGCGAGGAGGAGTTTGTGGGGCGCGGCGTTTCCAATTGCGCCACTTGCGATGGAGCTTTCTACCGGGGAAAACCGGTGGTGGTCATTGGCGGGGGGGACACAGCGGTCAAAGAGTCCATCTATCTCTCCCGGATGGTGGAAAAGGTGTACCACGTGCATCGCAGAGACAGGTTCCGCGCAGAGAAGGTGCTCATAGACAGGATCATGGCTCGCCCTAATATAGAATTTTTGTGGAAGCACACATCCAAGGAGGTGCTGGGCGATGAAGGTGGCGTCACCGGGCTGAAGGTGGCGGATGAAAACGGAGCCGAGAGAGACCTGGAGGCGCATGGTGTGTTTGTATTTGTCGGCATTGACCCGAACACCGGGTTTGTGGAGTGCCAAAAGGATGGGCAGGGGTTTATAATCACCAACGAAAAGATGGAGACATCCATCCCGGGTGTTTTCGCCGCGGGGGATTGCCGGGTGACTCCGTTGCGCCAGGTGGCCACGGCGGTGGGCGACGCGTCCATAGCCGCCACCATGGCCGAGGAATATGTCTCCGCCCTGGAGGGAAGGTCCTACGAAAACGCCTCCAAGGCCTGACCTCCCCATTTTGGAGCGGGGCTGTTGAACGCCAGCGATTTTACGAGAAACCGTATACTGTGGCGGTCGTACTGCGCCAACAGGATAGACCGGGCCTATGAAATAGACTCCCGCAAGGCCCGGGTCGCGTTCAGCCTTGTCCCGTTCTTGCTCCACCACAACCATCCTTCCCTTCCCGGCTTTGTGCGGTTCGAGGAATCTTTGGGGGGGATATACCACTACACCCCCACCTCCGCCGACCTGGAGTTGGCAAGGCGCCATTTCCCCAGTTTTTTCTATCTGCCCTATGGCTCCGGCGTTTCGGAAAGAGATCATGATTTTGACTCGATCCTGCTCATGGGATCTATCGGCACCGTGGCCCAGCGCTCTTCCTCCGACTACGACTACTGGGTGGTGGTGGATCTTAAAAACATTTCCGACAGGAAAATTGATTCCATCCAGGCCAAGCTCAAGCTGCTGGAGGAGTGGGCGGCCAAATCCGGCGTGGAGGCCCATCTTTTTCTTTCCGACTCCGATAATGTGAAGAACAACGATTTCGGCGCCGCCGACAAGGAATCGGCGGGGTCGTCCCAGCCCAGGGCGCTGAAGGAGGAGTTCTACCGCACGGCCATACATGTGGCGGGAAAGGATCCGCTCTGGTGGCTTCTCCCTCCCCGGCTGTCCAACCGCATGTATGAGACAAAAAAGGCGCTGCTGCTTTCTGAAGGGGGGATATGTGAAGATGAATTCGTGGATCTGGGCAACGCCGAGCCTATAACCAAAGGGGAACTGTACGGGGCTCTGTTGTGGCAGCTGAACAAGGCCACCATCAGCCCCCACAAGGCGGCGATCAAAATGGCCCTGATCGAAAGTTTTTTGAGCGGCGGTGAGGGATCGAGCCTCCCTTGCGAATCGCTGAAAGAGATCGTGCAAAGCCAGGCCGGGGGGAATTTTTTGTCCGACCCATACCTGCTGATGATCGACTATGCCCGCAACAGATATCTGGCGGAAGGAAACCAGGGGGCGGTGAAAAGCCTGGAGCAGTGCTTCTACCTCAAGTCCATCGACCATACAATCAACCTGGAGGAAAAAGAGGATGAACCGGAGGGCTACAAGGAAACCACGTTGCGCCAGCTGCTGCGGTTCTGGGGTTGGAAGAAGGAAAACCTGGAATATGTCAACGATTTCGAGTGCTGGAACATAGCCAAAAGCAGCGAACTGGGCAACCTGATGCACGACTTTATCCTGACCACATACCGGAATATATACACGGGACTTTCCGTAAAAGCGGATATGGGAAGTCAACTGTCCGATGAGGACAAAACCATCCTGGGGCGCAAACTGATCGTTATCTATGACAAGCGGAATCCGGATAAAATCGAATTCTACAAAAGAGTGATGAACGAGCTGGAAAACCTGGAGGAGATCACATTTTCGTTCACCACCGACAATCTGGGCAAAACCAGATTCCAGGCCTATATGGGAGATGTCCGCGCGTTCATAAAAGGGGGCGACGACGCCTCCCAGTTCCTGCTCCGGCAAGGCCCGGATCCGATAAATATAATCATGTGGCTTGCGGTGAACGGCATCACCACCACCTCCACATACCTGTATACGGAGCCGGAGGATGACACTCCCGTGGCGCCCAAAACATTGCGTCAGATTCTCGGCCTGACCACCTCGTTCTTCCATAAACTCAACCTGCTGAATATCGACCGCTCGGAGCTGCTGGCGGAAGCCTATGTGAGCAGAATGCTGGCCATGGTGAACACTTTTTCCGATTCCGGCGCCACAGAGATAGAGCAGGTGCATTTGGCCTACTCCACCAGTTGGGGCGAGGTGTTCTGCCATTCATACAATGCAGAGGACGCATTGGACAAAATCGCCCAGATGGCCCGGCATGCGGGGGATAAGTTCGATATGGCGGATCGGGCCTTGTTCCGCCTGTACGCGCCGGACAGCGCTAGGGAAAACAGGGTGGCCAGCCTGTTCATCAGCCGACTTGCGGAAAAACTCCCCGTGGGAACTTTTCACACCCCCATATCGGAGTGACCCACAAGCGCCATGGGCAGCAGCCCGCAATTTCCATCATCATACCCGCTTTCGAAGAAACCGGCCTGCAAAACATAGCCGCGACCTTCGCCGACGAGGGCGGGGTGGAGCTGGTGTTCGCCCTGGCTCCCGACGACAGAATCAGCAAGCCGCCCATGGGCGCGAAAGTGGCCCATGCCCCCAAAGGGCGGGCCAGCCAGATGAATGCGGGCGCCTGGGCCAGCAGTGGCCA
>JAOUPQ010000165.1 GCA_029879765.1 Nitrospinota bacterium
CGTCATGTAAGCTCCATAAGCTTATACAACGCCCCTATGTCCATGTTGCGGCGGACCACGTCCGCCATCCCAAACATCCCGATATCAAAAACACTATGAATCGTCATGTAAGATTCATAAGCTTATACAACGCCCCTATGTCCATGTTGCGGCGGACCACGTCCGCCAGGCGGTCCAGGGAAGCGTCCATATCGTAGCGTATCCTGGGTTCCCCCAGAGGCGCCTCCCCCTTGGCCACCCGCAGCCGGTCGATGAACCAGCGTCGGAACCTGTCGTCATTGAACACACCGTGGAGGTAAGTCCCCCACGCCCGTCCATCCGCAGAAGCTGCGCCGAGCAGCGATCCGTCATCCCCCAGAACCGAAGGGCGAACCCCCTCCCCCTTTGTCACCCCATGGTGAATCTCATAGCCGGAAACCGAAAGACCCGACTCCACATGAGTTCCGCTGGCCCTTTTCAACGTCTTCTCCGGCAAAAGCTCCGTCTCCACCCCCAGCAACCCCAGGCCGACAGCCTCTCCTTCGTTGGACTCTATCCGGTGCGGATCCCGGATCCTCTCCCCCAGCATCTGGAATCCACCGCAAATGCCCACCACGGGCGTGGCCCCATGGGCGGCCATAGTTTTGATTTTATCGAAGAGTCCACTCTGCTTCAGCACGGCCAGGTCGCCGATCACGTTCTTGCTGCCGGGGATGACCACCACATCGGCGCCCTCCAGCTCTTCGGGGCGGGTCACCGCCTTCACCTCCACATCCGGCTCCATCATCAGGGGATCAAAGTCTGTGAAGTTGGATACATGCCGCAGCCGGGCCACCGCCACCCGCACCTTGGCGCCGTTCCAGGTCCCGCCAAAAGAGTGGACCGCAGCTCGATCCTCCTCCGGCAACCCCAGTTCATGAATATAGGGAACCACGCCATATGTGGGCCTGCCGGTGTGGCGCAAGGTATAGTCCAGGGCGTCATCCAGCAGGGACTTGTCGCCGCGAAACTTGTTTACGATGAATCCCGCCGTAAGCCGCCTCTCCCATTCGGCCAGAGTCTCCATGATCCCCACGAAGGAGGCGAAGACACCGCCGCGGTCTATATCCCCCACGATCACCACTTTGGCATTGGCGTATTCGGCCATGCGCATATTCACGATGTCATGTCGCTTCAGGTTCACCTCGCCAGGGCTGCCGGCGCCCTCGATCACCATCGCTTCATGTTCGGCGCTCAACGAATTGTACGCCTGCTTCACCGTCTCGAACGCCACGCTCTTGAATCCGTAATACTCCCGCGCCGTCATGGAGCCCACAGGCTTGCCCAGCAGGATCACCTGCGATCCGGTGTCGCTGTTCGGTTTGAGCAAAACCGGGTTCATGCGCGTGTCCGGCTCCAGTCCGCACGCCTGGGCCTGGGTCACCTGGGCCCGGCCGATCTCCCTCCCGTCCAGGGTGACGTAGGAGTTGAGCGCCATATTCTGGGCCTTGAAAGGCGCCACGTCATGGCCGTCCTGTTTCATTATCCGGCACATCGCCGCCGCCAGCACGGTCTTGCCGGAGTCGGAGCTTACCCCCTGGAACATGATAGCGGGGGTTTGTTTCTTTATATGAACAGCGGGAGCTGAGGCGCCCAGTTGGCCCCTCATGGCCTGGACAAGTTTTTTATTATCCACGCCATCACGCACCGCCAGACGGAAATATCGCCCATCCAATCCCTCGAAATTGTGGCAGACCCGGATGGCGATCCCATGGTTCATTAGCATTCCCCGCGCCAGTTTTGCCGCGTCTCCATCCTCCAGCCGGGCCAAAATATAGTTGGCGGAGGCGGAAAAGATTTTCAATCCAGGGATTTCCCCCAGAGCTGCAGCCATCTCCTCCCGCCACTGCCGGACGGCTTTCACCGTTCTACGGATATACTCCCTGTCGGACATCGCCTCCACCCCGGCGGCCTGGGCCATGGCGTTCACCGACCATGGATCCACATGCGCCCGCAATGAATCAGCCAGCCTTTGTCCGGCAATGGCGTATCCCAGACGCAGGCCAGGAATGGCGAAAAGCTTGGTCATGGAAACCACCGTCACCACGTTTTCCCGTCCACATCCGATGGTTGATTGAAATCCCTCCACAAAACCGCCGAAGGATTCGTCGATGACGAATACCGTATCCGGTTTTTCATCGGCCAACCGCAGCACTCCTGCGCGTTCCACGACGGCGCCGTTGGGGTTGTTGGGCGAGCCGATGAACACCACCTCCCCGCCATCCAGACACCCCGCCAGGCGAGCCAGATCCAGCGCGAAACCATCCCTCTCTTCCATGGGCACGGTTTCCACCGCCAGCCCGGCCCTCTCGGCGCATGAGCGGTAATCCACATAAGCCGGGACCGGGATCACCGCCTTTTTGAAATCGCCAACACAAGCCGAGGCGTATAAAAGCTCCGTGGCGCCGTTTCCCGGGACCACCTGCCGCTCATCCACCCCATGGAATTTGGACACAGCGGTGGCGAATTTTCCTGCGTGGGGATCGGGATAGCTGGAGAGTCGCGAGATGTGCGAGCTTATCAAAGGGCGAAGCCACTCGGGAAAACCCAGGGGATTGACGTTGGCGGAGAAGTCGAGGATCCGGTCCTCGGGAATCCCGGCCATGGAAGCCAGGTCCCCAAGGTTCCCGCCGTGTATGCCGAAACCTTTATCCACCATAGACATACCCCGCCACGAGAAGAAGCGTCAAAGCTTCCATGGTTTCACATAGGGCGCCGTATGTGTCCCCCGTCATGCCTCCGAGTTTCCACTTGCAGTAATAACCAAAAAGCGCCGTCCACCCCAGCATGATGGCCCACATATAGTACCCTACCGCAGTGAGACCATAAATGCCGGTATATAAGCCGGCCAGCCCGGTGATCGACAGCGCCATCACCACCGTGCCCCATCCGGCCCTGCCGCGCAATGGAGCGCCCAGACCCTCGACACGGACGTATGGGAAGAAGACTATGGCCAGGCTCATGGCGCCCCGCCCCGCTACAGCGGCCAATCCCAGGGCCAGCGCGGGAGCATTGCCATCCATCACCGCCAGGGAGGAGAACTTGACCAGAAACACCGACATCATGGCCAGCCCCCCCATGGCGCCCATCCGGCTGTCGCGCATGATCTCCAGCGCCTGCTCCCTGGGCCGGGCGCTCATGAATCCGTCGAAGGAATCGGCCAGGCCATCCATATGGAGGCCACCGGAGACCATACTCATGGCCACCACCAGAATGGCGACCAACGGCAAATGGGGAACCAGATCTGACATTTGCCGGAACATGAACGCCAGGGCCACACCGATGCCCAGCCCCACAATCGGGTAAAACAGCGCCGACCCGCCATGATCCTCGGCGGTGATCCTTATTTGGCGCGGCAGCGGGATTATTGTCAGAAATCCCACCGCCGCCAGAAGGCGTCTCATTTATCCGAGGTGGAAACCGCGGCCTCCTGGAAGGTGGCCACCTTGGTGAGCACATTGGACGCGGCGTCCACCAGGCACATGGCCAGCGCCGCGCCGCTCCCCTCGCCCAGGCGCATGTTCATATCCAGGAACGCGCGTTTATCCAGCCAGCCGAGCATGGCCTGGTGGCCCGGCTCCACACTCTCATGGGCGGCGATCATATACTCCTTTGTCGCAGGGGCGATGAGGGAAGCGATGATGGCCCCGGCGGTGGAGATGAACCCATCCACCAGCACCGGCTTTCGCAACGACGCCGCGCCGATGATGACACCGGCCATGCCGCCGATCTCGTATCCCCCCACCTTGGCCAGCAGGTCCAGCCCATCGGCCTTGTCCGGCTTGTTGATCGCCAGTATCTGCTTTATCACTTCTATCTTGTCTTTTAGCCGCGCCTCGTCTATGCCGGTTCCCCTGCCCGTCAGCGTTGCCGGATCTTTTCCGGTGACGGCGGAGACAATGGCGCTGGCCGGAGTGGTGTTGCCTATCCCCATCTCCCCGGCGCCGAAGACGTCGGTGGATTCGGCCAGAAAAACAGCCACCTCGATTCCCGCCTCCACGCTTTTTATCGCCTCCTCGCGGGTCATGGCCGGGCCCTTGGCGATGTTCTTCGTCCCCATGCCGATCTTCTTGTGGATGATCTTGTCCCCCAGGGGGGAGAGATCGCCATTGACTCCCATATCCACCACCACAACCCTGGCCCCGGTCAACCCGGCCAGCGCGTTCACCCCGGCGCCGCCATTGACGAAGTTGTGGACCATCTGCACTGTCACCTCCGATGGGTACTGGCTTACACCAGACTCGGTGACGCCATGATCCCCCGCCATGGTGACGATGGTTTTGCGCGTCACAGGAGGGGGATTCTTGCCAGTCATGGCGGCCAGTTCGGCGGCCAGATCCATCAGCCGACCCAGCGCCCAGTGGGGCATGGTCAGTTGGTCCAGCCGGGCCCTGGCCTCACCTCGCGCTTTTTCATCCAACGGTTGAATTGCTTTTACAGTGTTTTCCAACAGACTCATGAATTCCTCTTCATTTAAGTTTTTGCGCCAGCCCGCTGACCACCAGATAAGCCTCGTCCGACCTGGCAGCGGCTTGCTGATTAATGATCCCCGCCATATCAGAAAATTTTCTCGACAACGGATTGTCCGGAATGATCCCCAGACCCACCTCATTGGAGACGAATATCACCGCCCCTCTGGCCGCCGATGCTGCGCCCAGTGCGGATTCCATCTCTTTTGTCACCATCTCCAGGCTCGCTTCCCGGCCATCCCGCTCCTCCCGGTACATAAGGTTGTTCAGCCACAAGGTGAGGCACTCCACCAGCACGGCATCCGCATCCCCGGCCCGGCGGATGGCCCCTGCAAGGTCATGCTCCTCTTCCACCGTGATCCATCCTTTCCCCTGCCGGGCTTTTTTATGGGCCTCCACCCTGGCGGCGGTTTCCTGGTCGATCACAGGACAGGTGGCCACATACACCTTCGCGCCGGTGACCCGCTCCGCCATGGCCTGGGCGAAAGCGCTTTTGCCGCTGCGCCTGCCGCCTGTCACATAGATGATCCGACCCACAACCTAATCCCTCGTATAGAATTCCGGCGGACATATACCGGAGAGGACACCCATCCCTTCATGGATATCGATGATGGTCAGCGAAGCGGGGGGGATGCGGAATATCATGTGCCTGTTCGCCGGGACGTGAAGCATCTGGCAGAGGATCTGCCCTATGATTCCGCCATGGGTGAACACCAGAACCGTATCCTCCTCTTCGTCAATCAGCCGCTCGTGCACCCGGCCCACCCTGGCCAGGAAGGAGGCCAGGCTTTCCCCCTCGGGGAAGCAGAAGTCCTCGTCCCCCCGAGTCCACTTGAGCGCCATTTTCCTGTCCGTGTTCCAGGCGTTCTCATATGTCATCATCTCCCAGTCGCCGAAATCAGCCTCCCGCAGGTCATCGTCCAACTCCATATCCGGGTCCTCCTGGCCCAGGGCCAGCCGGGCGGTGTCCACAGTGCGAATCATAGGGCTGCAATAGATCGCCCCGGCGTTTATCCTTTCCACCAGTGGCCGCATCGCCATGGCCTGTTTTCTGCCTTCCTCGATCAGCGGTATATCCGTGGCGCCCACCAGTTTATTTTCCAGGTTGGCCTTGGTCAGGCCATGCCGGAAAAGATAAGCTTTTTTGGCCATCAGCTCATATCTCCAATAATGCTCGCATATTCAAAAATCCATGCACTTCTGCGCTTTTATCCCGGCGCTGGAGTGATGCTTCACCATGGTCATGCTGGTCACCATGTCCGCCCTGTCTATCAGGCGCTGAGGCGCCCCCCGGCCTGTCAGGATAAGGTGGGTCCGCGCAGGCTTGGCCTCGATAAGGCCCTCAATCTGCTCCACCTCCACCAGCCCCGCCCGCAGCGCGTACAGTATCTCGTCCAGGGCCACCAGGTCGTACACCCCGGAGACCAGCGCCGCCCGGGCCAGTTCCAGCCCTTCCCGCGCCGCCTGGATATGCTCTTCCCTGGGCACATCGGCAAGCCAGGTGAATCCGCGGCCCACCTGCTCTATCTCCAGGTTCGGAGCCAGGGTCTTCCCCAGGCCCGCCTCCCCGCTTTTCATGCTCCCCTTGATGAACTGGATCATCTTGCACCTGCCGCCATGCCCCACACACCGCGCCACCACCCCCAGCGCGGCGGATGTCTTTCCTTTTCCATCGCCGGTGAAAATCACCGTCAACCCCACTCTTTCCTCATCCTTCTGTTCCATCCGGTTTTCAGCTCCTCTCCCCATTGGCGCCATCCAAAACACTTTTTAACGCGGCCAGAAGTTCACCAATATCGTCAAACGCCTCCCCCGGGCCATGGTTCGGCCTGTCTACCATCACCACCGGTATCCCGGCGGTCCGGGCGGCCTCTATCTTTTCCGCCACACCTCCCGCAGCCCCACTATCCTTTGTCACCAGCACTCCAATGGAATGCTCCCCGATGGTCAGCAGATTCTGCTCCACCGTGAACGGCCCCCGGCCTGTGATCACTTCCTCTTCCGACAACCCCCCCATGCGGCACGCCTCCAGCGATTCTGGATTGTCCAGCACCCGGGCGATGACCTTCTGGCCGGTGCGTCGCGCCATCCTGGCATAGGGGGTGATGTTGCGCGAGCCTGTGGCCAGCAGCGCCGGAACGCCGAAGGTAAAGGCCAGCTCCGCCGCCGCCTCATGGCTGTCCACCCGATACAACTGGTCATAATCATGCTCCTGGGACGGGCGCAGATATGTA
>JAOUPQ010000166.1 GCA_029879765.1 Nitrospinota bacterium
AAGTGGAGTCGCTGGGGCTGGGAAAGAGCGTGATATTCACCGGATACTCGACGAATCCGGCCCTGCCCCTGGCCGACTTGGATGTCTATGTGATTCCCACCGACAACGAAACTTTCGGGATGAGCGCCCTAGAGGCGATGGCCATGGAGGCGCCTGTGGTGGGGGCGGACAACGGAGGGCTTCCGGAGGTGCTGGATCATGGCGCCTGCGGCCTGTTGGCCAACCCCAGGGATCCGGCTTCCCTGGCCCAGGCCGTGATCCGATATCTCTCTGATGAAGATTTAAGAAAAACCATGAGCCGCAAGGGGCGGGAAAAAGCGCAAAGACTTTATGACCGCGTCAAATCGATGGACCGGCTGGAGAAAATCTATCAGGATACGTTGAGCGAGAGCTGACCCTGGGAGAAATGGGCGCAGTCGCCTGAACCTTCATGATTCCCGAATTAGCCGGAAGCGCTTGGCGGCTTCGCGCCGGGCCCCTTACGGCACATCGAAAGCTCCGGTACCGCTGCTCCCTTCCGGGCCTGACGGGGTTAACGGGTAACGATTGCGTAAGACCCGGCGCGAAAACGCCAAGCCAAATTGCGAAGGTCGATTATAGCACACAGCGAAGAGCGATTACGCCAAAACCTTATCCGCGATGGCGCCATCGTTTGTGTCGCCGCCACGTGTGGCGCAGCCACGTGTGGCTTTGTCGCTTAGGACTCGGCCACACGGGGCGTTTAGGCCATTTCGGTTTCTACGGCCAGGTCCGGGGCGATTTTCGCCGAGACGACATGCTTGGCCACATCTTCGGTATTGTTCACCGCCGCCAGCTGCTTGAACAGAAAGTCGAACTTGTTTTCCAACTCCAAGCCAATGGAATTTCGCGTCACCTCAGGCAAGGTCCAAAGCTCCTCCTTGACCAGGCCGAATCCTTTCTTTCGGGTCTTGTATATGAACTGCTCCTCGGTCTGGCCTGCTTTCATTTCGTCGCCGAATCGTTCATGGAGGCCTTTATAGATCTTCTCCTTCAACGAGGCGGGGAAGAAGTTGGAATCGTAAATCATGTTCTGGAACCCGGTGGCCAGATGTATCTCCCCCGTGTTCACCTGGGGAAAGCGGTGGAACAGCTCGTCCGGCAGGGTGGAGGCGCCATGCTGCACAGCGCCGCACAGGCCGTACTTCTTTCTGGCGGTCGCGCCCAGTTTGTCGAGAGTGTCGAAGTCTAGCGCCACTTCGGCCACGGATCCGTCTGGCAGGGGAATGCCGCCATGGGAAGTGCCGGTCTGCACAGACACCTTGCTTATCCCCACCAGCCCCCTGGCCTTCACCGCTTTTTCATATCCGTCCATATAGGCTTCCAGCTCTTCCACGGTGGAGTTCTTCTCCCCCACTTCGCCGATCTCGCCTCCCACGCTTATGGTAACCCCTTCAGGCTCGAGCTTGCGGACATGCTCGGTCAACTCCGCGCCAACCTGATAGTTCAGCCTCTGCTGTTCTTCCAGGGTGGAGTGGGCAAGATCCACCAGGGTGGAGGTGTCTATGTCGATGTTATAGAACTGGGCGCGGATCGCCTCCTCGATCAGGTTCTTGACGCTTTGAACCTCTTTTGCCGGATCCTCCTTATATTTCCCCGCATTGACCTGGAAGTGATCCCCCTGGATGAAAATGGGGCCACAGAAGCCTTCCTTGACGGCGGCGGCGATCATGACGGTGGTATATTCGGCGGGGCGCTGTTTTGTATAGCTGATCTCCGACTTGGCGATCTCGATCAGGAAAGCGCCGGAGTTGTTTTTCATGGCGGCGCGGATCAGGGCCCGGCCCACGTCATAGGAGAGCCCGCGGATATTGACCGCCGGCACAGTGTATTCGTTCTTAAGGTCGCCCCGACCCATGGCCTCATACAGCCCCTGGATGCTGGCGGACCATATCCCCAGGTCCATGGCGGCGCTTTTTATCATCCATCGCGCCATCCCCCGCACCTCGGAGCTGTTGGCGAAAACCGCGTTGTATACCAGACGGTCGATAACCTCGCCTCGGAATGCCGCCGGGTCGGTGACTTTCACCTGGCCATCCACCGTGGCGCAACCTTCCACAATTTTTTTCAGATCATCTGTATTTGCCACTCTCATGAGATGTCCCCTTTCATGCATTCGAATGATGACGAGAATTCCAATGGCTCATCACGGATACATTATAACCTTAATGTCTTAAAAAGGAGCAAGTGACATTTAATTTGGAGGTGTACAGACGGCTAGAGCCATCTTCTCACACATCAGGTTCGCCGCTTCCCTTCAAAAAGCAAAATGTAATAACACACTATACATGTCGCTTGACAAGCATACATATTTGTTAGTAGCATTATACTGCATATAAGTACAGGAGGGTCTTCATGAATAAGCTAATCTTGCCAATACTACTGGTCTCTGCCATCACCCTATCCTGCTCCGGCGGCTCCGGTAACGAAAGCGGCATTCCCGTATTGATGAATGGTAATATTGGGGACACTCTTTACAACCGTTATGTAATGCTGAAAGTTCATTCGGCAGTGTTCCAAGAATCTTATATACGCAAGTATGACAATAAATTAATGTACCCCAGCAAAGAGGGGTACATATTTATAATTATTGACATATGGATGAAAAGCGTTGATAGCACATCAGGACGTGCCTACGCTGGCGATTGCAAAGTATACATTTCGGAGGATAATTTAATCGAACCACTGCTCGTAAGCATGATAAAAGATGGATTCGAGCCATTTTCCGTTGATAATGGATATGAAAACAG
Source organism: Nitrospinota bacterium (assembly GCA_029879765.1). Classification (GTDB taxonomy): domain Bacteria; phylum Nitrospinota_A; class UBA7883; order UBA7883; family UBA7883; genus JAOUMU01. The sequence goes on from JAOUPQ010000166.1 coordinate 2,769, forward strand.
AGGTTTGCTTGTGTATGAGGTTCCTCAAGGCTTCAGTGGCTGGATGCTAAAATATAAGGATATTCATGACAATTCCCCATTAAGAGTTGATTTAGGTATGTAGCCTGGGCTCAAGCTTCAACATGCATCACTTCATTTCCCGCGATAGGTGGCCATCTCTCCTATCTTCTTTCGATTAAGCCTTCCGGTGAGATATAACCCTTCTAGAAGAAACTCCACACATGCGGCCCGGGTCTGGTCCGACTTGTCCCCCCCCAGCGTATGGACCGGCTCCCATATGGAAGGCGCCGCGGAGATGATATCCTTATAATCGGCGGAGGGGATCATGTCCCCCGTCTCGATCCTGACCTCTCCAATGATCGCTTCCACCACCGGGTCCATATCCATTCCCGCGGTTCTTTCCAGAAATACCGCCCGCACAGCCCTTTCGATTATCCGTTCTATGGCCTGGGTCTCGGTCAGCGATTCCTCCCGGAACGGGTCCAGCTCTATTTTCCCCTGGGAGCTGGTATACAGATAGTTCAGGTCCGATATCCTGGGGGTAACCACATTCTCCCGCAGGGTGATGGCCCTTCGGCGGGCGTTGGCCACCAGGGTTTCGTAGTTTGTGATCGACAGTCGAGCGGAGACTCCCGACCTCTGGTTTACATGGGAGGATTTGCGGGCCTCGATAGTGATCTGCTCCACGATATCGCGCATGAAATCTGGGGCGTCCAGGTGATACCCTTCCCCCACGGCCACCTTGGCTTCCTGGTCCACTATTTTCAATCCGGCTTCCCTGGTCAGGGGATAGTGGGTCCGAATCTCCGCGCCGATCCTGTCCTTCAGCTGGGTGATGATCTTGCCGGAGCGGGAATATTCCTCCGGATTGGCGGAAAAGACCAGCAGCACATCCATGGGAAACCGTATGGGATATCCGCGGATCTGGATATCGCGCTCCTCCAGGATGTTGAACAGCGACACCTGGATCAGGTACTCCAGGTCTGGCAACTCGTTTATGGCGAAGACTCCCCGGTTCATCCTGGGGATAAGGCCGAAATGCAACGCGTCCTCCGAGGCCAGGGGCGCCCCTCCGGCGACTTTGGCCGGATCCAGGTCGCCGATCAGGTCGGCTATCTTGGTTCCAGGAGAGAGCCGCTCGCCATACCGCCGATCCCTGGGCAGCCACTCGATCTCCACGATATCCCCATGTTTCTCGATCTGACGCTTGCATGAAAGGCAAATGGGGTCGTAAGGGTTGTCATTGATCTGGCATCCGGCGATGACCGGGATATGTTCGTCGAGGAACCGGGAAAGGGCGCGCATCATTCTGGTTTTCGCCTGGCCCTTTTCCCCCAGAAAGACCATATCGTGGTGGGAGAGGATGGCGTTGACCACCTGGGGGGTGACGGTGAAATCGTATCCAACGATTCCAGGGAACAGTTCCTGGCCTGCCTCCATGGCGCGGATAAGGTTGCGCTCCATTTCGGCTTTCACAGTTTCCGGCTGGTATCCGGATTCCTTAAGCTCGCCAATGGTCCTGGGTTTCAAAGCTTCATCTCCTGGGATACCAAGGCTCAAAAGCCCGGGAAAAGATTTTGGAAATCAACATAGGCCATGGAGGGCAATGCAAAACCGCCAGGACAGATGCTGTCAGGCCACGTGCGCTCCCGCCGCGGCCCGGATTCCCGCCGGTTCACCATGGGCAAGAAGATCCATCAGCTCCTTGACTGGCAAAATCTTCTTTGAAATCCCCTTCTTCCCCACGTTGGATCCGGCGAAGAAAAGCCCCTTTTCCAGGTTATCCTTCAGCGCTTCGGTCAGATGGTCCAATATGCAATAGATCGATTTTTGCTTATCGCAGGAGGCAAGGCATACGGAAGGACATTCATGGGGCTCTTTAATAATTTCGTTGTCGATGGCGGCGAACCGTTTGGAGAAAGGAGTTTCCACCGCCCTGCTGGGCAGCCCCGCAGGAGAGCGCTCCAGAATAGTGGGGATATCGTTTTCCATAAACAGTTTTTTGAACAGTTTGATCCCGCCGAACTCCAGGCCAGCCTCTACGGTGAGGAGGAATCGGGAAGCCATCTGGACCCCCTGGGCGCCCCACGACAGAGCCTCCAGGATGTCGTTCTTGTCCCATATACCACCGGCGGCGATCACTGGCACATCCTCCAGGCCCTGATCATCGAGCATTTTTCTTGTTTCCGACACCACATCCCTGGGCTGATGCATTCCAGTCAGAATATCATCGATACTTCCGCCCTGGTGGCCACCGGAATGGTGGATCGACTCGTATATGATGGCGTCGGGAGCTCTGCCTTTTGCCATCCATTTCTTGACCATCACCCGCGCCGCTTTCACGGAGGAGATAATGGGGGCAATCATGGTGTCCGGGAATTTATTGACGATCTCCGGCAAGGCCATGGGCAGGCCCGCTCCGGCGATAATAAGATCCACGCCGCTTTTGGCGGAGACATGGGCCATATCCTTAAAGTCGTTCAAGGCGACCATGATGTTCACCCCAACAAAACCTCCATCGCATTTGGTCTTGGTGGTGGTGATCCATTCCTCCAGGGCCAGGCGATTGGCCTCGAAAGGTTTTTTGTCGGTCAGCTTGCCCAGGATTTTCTGGAAGGGATAACCGAGCACGACGCCGGTGAGGACTCCTCCTCCACCTTCGTTGGTTATGGCGGAGGCAAGAGCAGGGCCAGTCACCCCAACTCCCATCCCGCCGTTTATCACTGGAATCCGAAGAGTGATCTCTTTTTCGGAATCGGGATGGTGGCTGCGCAACCTCAAGGGTGGCAATGGCTTGTCTGTCTGGTTATCTTCCATCGGAGAAATCTAGAAATGCAATATATGTTTTGTGATTCAATAATGTGATTGTTTTCAGAATACTTCAAAGGGAATCTTCAGGCAACGAAATAATGATTTATAGGTTTCGCAAGGCCCACCCCTGGATGGCGCCCTGTCAATCCGCCTCCCGCACCAGAGCGACGGCCATTGCTATGGCCATGTCTTTTTCGTGGGACATGGACAAATCCACATTATGCACACCCTGGGCCATGGCCAGCTCTTTTGCCCTGCCATGAAAGACGATGGTCGGTTTTCCGGAATCCAGGTTCACCACTTCCACCTCGGAAAATCCTATGCTGGTGATTCCGGCGCCCAGCAGTTTCATTGCCGCCTCTTTGGCCGCGAACCTGGCGGCGAATGAAGGATATGGATTTCCCCTGGCGGAGCAATATTCGATCTCCGCCTGGGTATACACCCTTTTTAAAAACCGGTCTCCATGGCGAACCACGGCCCTTTTTATCCTCGATGGACTGCATAAGTCCACTCCTGATTTCAGAATGGAAGGCGCTTTCATTTCTTTTTCTCTATTGCTGTTTGGGCCAGATCTATTCTAATGGAAAACCAGAAAATCCCCAAGACACCTGTCACGCATTATCTATATTATATTTATTTAATTGACAATTAGCTCCCTATAATGTTACTTTGACAGTAATTATATACTAATTATGGGATAATAGAGATACCACATGTCTCTCCAAAAAAAGCTGGCGGTTCTCTTTGTTTTTTCAGCGTTTATCCCATTCGCCAGCCCCCCTTCCTTCGCCGCAAAACCCTCTTATGAGGTCGAGTACCAGAAGGCCAGGTCTCATTATTACTCCCTGCTGGCCTCCCAGAGCAAGATTCAGGACAGAAAAGAGTGGCTCAGCGTTGTGGGCAAATTCTATTCTGTTTCCCAAAAATGGCCCAACACAAAACGGGGCGCGGACGCTTTGTACACCCAGGGGTTGATTTATGAAAACATGTTCAAGCGGTTCAGCATGGCCTCCGATGGGGAGAGAGCGGTGGAGCTGTTTTTGGAGGTCACCAGAAAATATCCTTCCAGCCCCTTGATGGACGACGCCGAGCGACATATTGGCGATATAAAGTTTCTGCAG
>JAOUPQ010000167.1 GCA_029879765.1 Nitrospinota bacterium
TCAGGATGGTCGCCATCAGGATGGCCAGAAGATAAACCGGCGTCGCGCGCTCAGGAAGCATATGAAATATATCCTCCAGCTTCTCTTCCGCTCCGTCATGGACGTGGCGCCCCTGCTTGTGGTCATTTTCTTCTTCCAGTTGGTGGTCATCGGCGAAAGCTTTCCCAACACTCCCCGGATGCTGGCGGGAATCGCCCTGGTGATCGCCGGGTTGTTCCTGTTCATGCGCGGGCTGGAGCTGGCGCTTTTCCCCCTGGGGGAGTCGCTGGCGTTTTCCTTTGCCGCCAAGGGGGATGTGAAGATTCTGCTGGCCTTCGCCGTGGCCATAGGATATACCGCCACCATGGCGGAGCCTGCCCTTATAGTGGTGGCGGAAAAAGCGGAGAAGATAACCGAGGGGAGCTTGCAGGCGTTTACACTGCGCAACACCGTGGCCGGAGGAGTGGCGATAGGGATTGCTCTTGGCTGCATCCGGATCATTCTGGGTCACCCGATTCATTATTACTTCATCGCCGGATATGTGATGGTTATGGCGATGACCGCAATGGCCCCAACCAAAATCATTGGCCTGGCCTATGATATCGGGGGAGTGACCACATCGACAGTAACCGTGCCCCTGGTCACCGCCCTGGGTGTGGGGCTGGCCAGCTCCATTTCCGGTCGCAATCCTTTGATCGACGGTTTCGGATTGGTTGCTTTTGCGGCCATGACTCCCATGGTGACGGTGATGATTTACGGGATACTGGTGCTGTAATGAGCGCACACGGAGTGATATTGGGCGACATGCTGTCGGTGTTCCGCGATGTGGCGCCGGTGCTGATGGTGGCGCTGTTCTTTCAGTTCGTGGTCCTGAGGGCGCGGCTGCCCAACGCCCGAAGGATCGCAGGCGGTTTTCTGGCGCTTGTGGCCGGGTTATATCTGTTCATGATCGGCCTGGATATTGGAATTTTCCCCATCGGGGAGGCTATGGCGGAAAAGTTCTCCCGCCCGGAACATCAGCGGTGGACCATTGTGTTCGCCTTTTGCATCGGTTATGCCACCACCATGGCGGAGCCTGCTCTGCTGGCCGTCACCCAAAAAGCGGAGGAGGTCTCTTCCGGCGGATTGAAAAGCTTCCGTCTGCGCAACGCTGTGGCTCTTGGAGTGGCGCTGGCTTTGTCTGTGGGTGTGTATCGCATATCCACCGGCGATCCTTTGTGGGTGTACATCCTGGTCGGATACGCCGTGGCGCTGACGTTGACATGGTTTGCGCCCAAGGAAATAGTTCCCCTGGCCTACGATTCTGGGGGGGTGACCACCTCCACCATAACGGTGCCGCTGGTGGCGGCCCTGGGGCTGGGTCTGGCGGCCAACACGCCCGGGCGCGACCCCCTGATAGACGGGTTCGGACTGATAGCCTTCGCGTCCGTGTTCCCCATGATCACCGTGCTGGGCTATGCCGTGATGATGAAAACAATAATTCTTTACAGAAAGAGAGGAGATAGAAGATGAAGTTCAACCTGGTATTCACCATCTGCCCGGCGGACAAGACCCAGGAGGTGGTGGACGCAGCCAAAGCGGCCGGGGCCACCGGCGCCACCATAGTCCACGTCCGCGGCACCGGCAGCAACGAGGCGAAAACATTTTTCGGCCTCACCCTGGACAGGCCCCAGGAGGCGTTCATCACCCTGGTGGAAAAAAGAACGTGCCAGAAGATATTGAAGGCGATATACGACGCGGGGGATATGAAAAAACCGGGCAACGGCATATCGTTCTCGCTGCCTGTGGAGTCGGTGGTGGGGCTGGAGAGCCAGTTGCTCACCCTCAAAAAGGAAGCCGAAGAGAATTTATAACCGTTCCGAAGCCTGATAGAATAGGGGCGCGGAAACAGCAAGGGAGGCAGGTTTGGTTACCAAAGTAAAAGAGATGATGATCACCGATGTGGTGACCATCGACGGCTCGGGCACATTGATGGAGGCGCTGGAGCTGATGCTGGCGCGCAAGGTGAAGTCCGCCGTGGTGCCACCCCGGCACGATCACGACCCCTACGCCATCGTCACCTTCACCGATATCGCCCGCAAGGTGCTGGCCGAGGATGAGCAGATCTCCATGCTCAACGTCTTCGACGTGATGAGCCGCCCGGCATATTCCGCCGAGGCGGAATGGGACATCCGATACGCCGCCAGCATGATGTTGCGCCTGGGGGTCTCCCGGCTGATCGTCACCCAGGGCGGAAAACTGGCGGGCATTGTGTCGCTGTCGGACCTGGTGCGCTCGGTGGCGGGTATCGCCAAAAGCTGATGACGACCACGGTTATACGCATTGATGGGATGAGTTGCGGGCATTGCGTCAACTGGATAGAGCAGGCGCTGCGCAGGATCGAGGGGATATCGGAGGCGATGGTGGACATGGAGAGGCAACAGGCGAAGGTGAGCTTCGACGAGACGACAGTGACCAACGATATGATGGCGGAGGCCATAGAGAAGGCGGGCTATAAGGTGGCGGAGTTTATAGACGCGGGTTGAGGCGGAATTTTTTTTAAATCATGTCATATATCGACGAGCAGCTAATATCCTTTTCACAAACCGCTTCTGTTCCGCAACCGGAAAAAAGTTTGTCTGGCAGGGTGTGTCAATGTAGATTATAGCCGGTATGAATAAATAATGAATATGCTGGCCTGGTTTCGCCCTGTATTCGCCCGCGGATAGCCCCCCATAACGACTCTCTTGCTTGAAAAAACTGCTCTTTTATATTATAATTCAGCTGATTAACAATATTTATTAAACTATAGCTTTAAAGTCGCCAATTGAAATCGTCAGCGTTCGAAATCGTACTGGAAATCGTGGGGGTAGCCATTATCGCCTGCGCTGTGATGGCCTCCATAAGCCTGATCAGCTACAACCCTGCCGACCCATCGCTGAACAATTACCTGACCACCGCCCATCAAGTCAGCAATAAAGCCGGGATCATAGGCGCCGGGATCGCCGACACCCTCACGCAGTCCTTTGGCGCTTCGGCGTGGATCCTTTCCCTGGGTGGGCTATACCTGGGGGTAACGCTCTGTTTCAGGCCCAGAGTCGGGGGAATGTCCATATTCACCGCCGGTCTGGTGCTCCTGGTGGCCATGGCCAGCGCCGGGCTGGGGCTCCACGCTCCGATGGATCCGATTTTCACCAACATCCATGGCGGCGGGGCTATGGGGAAGATTCTTTCCGGTATTCTGCTCAAATGGTTCTCGTATTACGGCTCCTGGGTGATGGTGATCACGATCTCGATCATGGCGTTTTTGATCCTGACCCGGATGTCCTTTGTCGCGTTCACCTTCCGCCTGCTGGGGGCGGGGATCAAGGTCAAGGACAGTGGCCTGGCCGGGGGCTGGGCCGTATGGCGCTGGCTGAGCTGGGCCAGGGATCGGGTGGAGCGATGGCTATTCAAGCTGCCGGAGGATCTGGATGACCACAAGGGGCAGGCGGTGGAAGTGTTCGGTGAAGAGGCCATCGCCGCCCTGGAAGAGGAAAGCCTTCTGGCAAGGGAGGCGTACGCCGACGAGAAAGAGTATGTGGAACCGGAGCCCTTTGAGGGCGAGGAGCCCCTGATCGTCGATCCTTTGAGCGTCAATCCGCAAATGGCCGATGTGGACAACTTTCCGGAGATGGCGCCCCAGCTTCCTCCCCCCGTGTCCACCAGAAAGAAAAAAAGATCGGAAGAAAAAGTGGAGGAATTCCACCAGGAAGCCTTCAAATTCAAGGGGGACGGGGTGGAATACGGGTTCCCGGATCTCTCCTTGCTGGACTCCACCCCCAACACCGCCCCAAAGCAATCCCGCGAGGAGCTTGTGAAGCGCTCCATCATCCTGGAGCGGAAGCTGCAAGACTTTGGCATAGAAGGGCGGGTGACCCAGGTGCTCCCTGGCCCGGTGATCACTGTTTATGAGTTCGAGCCAGCGCCGGGGATCAAGGTCTCCCGCATTGCCAACCTGGCCGACGACCTGGCCATGAGCCTTCGGGCGCTGAGCGTGCGGGTGCTGGCGCCGATTCCCGGCAAAAGCGTGGTGGGGATAGAGGCGCCCAATCCATCCCGGGAGATGGTGTTCCTAAAAGAGCTTCTGGCCAGCGAGGAATTCGAAAAACCCGCATCACCGCTGACCATGGCCCTGGGCAAGGATGTGGCTGGCCTGCCGGCCATGGTGGATCTGGCCGCGGTGCCCCATCTGCTTATAGCAGGCTCCACAGGCTCCGGAAAGAGCGTGGGGATAAACGCCATGATCTGCTCCATCCTCTACAAGGCTTCCCCGGAGGATGTGAAGTTCATCATGATAGACCCGAAAATGCTGGAGCTTTCCATTTATGAGGGGATACCGCACCTGATCGCCCCGGTGGTCACCAACCCGAAAAAAGCCTCCAACGCCCTGCGATGGGCGGTGGAGGAGATGGAGCGCCGATACGAAAAACTCTCCGAACTGGGAGTGCGCAACGTGGCCGGATATAACCGCTATGTGGAGAAGGAACTGGCCAAGCGAAGGGCCAGCGGCATCAATCCGCAAAAGGACGACGGACTGGAGACAGAGCCTCTGGAGAAGCTGCCCTACATCGTGGTGGTGATCGACGAACTGGCGGACCTGATGATGGTGGCCTCCAAGGATGTGGAGGACTCGCTGGCCCGGCTGGCCCAGATGGCCCGCGCTTCCGGCATACACCTGATCGTGGCGACCCAGCGCCCCAGCGTGGACGTGCTCACCGGCCTTATCAAGGCCAACTTCCCCGCCAGGATAAGCTACCAGGTGCGCACCCGGGTGGACTCCCGCACTATCCTCGACTCCATGGGGGCGGACACCCTGCTGGGCAAGGGGGACATGCTATACCTGCCCGCCGGGGCGTCCAAGCTGGTGCGCATCCATGGCCCCTTCGTCTCCGATGAGGAGATCCACCGGGTGGTGGACTTCCTGAAGAAGCAGGAAAAGCCGGTGTATGACAACAATATCCTGGAGGCGCGGGATGGGACGGGCGACAATGGCGACAACGGCAGCTTTGGCGGCGAGGAAATGGACGAGAACTATGACAAGGCGGTGGAACTGGTGGCCCGCACCCGCCAGGCCAGCATATCGATGATCCAAAGAAGGCTGCGCATCGGCTATAACCGGGCGGCGCGGATCGTGGAGATGATGGAGGCCCAGGGGCTGGTCGGCCCGGCGGATGGACTGAAACCGCGCGAGGTGTTCATCAAGGAGCTCGACGATGTGGAGACCATAAATTAGACGCGGCATGTATTGCGCCCGCGAATTTATCTTTATATTTTCAACTGACTTGATTCCCCCAGATTAAGCGCTCCTTCCGGGCGTTGTTTCACCCAGGCGCCATGCCTGGGCAGGGTCGTCTTCCTGTCGGGATCCCGTCGCCGGGCGCACGTTTTGGCGGCAGGCGGATCACCGCGCCGTCTTTTCACATTTTACTAATCTTTCCGTAACTATCCAGAATCGACATTACTCCCCATTCGATCTGCGTCATGATGGCCCCACACCATGAGTGGTGTGGAAACGGGAGCGATGATGGACGATTATACGAAAAGAACTGAAACATGAAGAGAGCGCGGGATTGACACAAAATATCGCCGGGCGCCCAGGAGCGGACAGGCCTAACCCCCCACCTACCCACCCCGCCAACCCCTCCTTATAAGTCCGCCTTGGGTCGCCTGGTGATTTTATTTCGCTCTCCAGACTTTGGGGAAATTCCTCTTTCCGGTCCATCGGTTGCAGCGACTTCCAAAGGGGTGTATCTTTAGTAATTTTCGATTGATTGCATGGCGACAGGATAAATGGCGGAGAATAGCGAAACCGACAGCAGGGGCGAGGGGGGGACGATCTTCGTTCCCCATGATGGAGACAGGGCGCCCAGGATCGCTCCATCGCCTTTGTCCAGGGTGATCCTGGCGATTCTGGTCATTCTCTACACCGCATGGTTCACCCATCATTCCCTGGATCGCTGGAGCGCCATGCACACCAGCCTGGACTTTGTGCACCTGGATTCCGCCGCCTACAACACCGCCTGTGGCAAGTTCATGTTCTCCAACGCCAAGATGATCAACTTCTGGTCGGAGCATATCTCGGCGACGCTGCTGGTGGTCTCTTTCTTCTATTTGTTCAGCGACTCATACTGGTTTATATTCTTTTACCAGTCGGCGTCCATAGGCCTGGCGGCCATTCCCCTGTTCATTCTGGCCCGCCATTACCTGCGGGACGAGCGAATGGCGCTTCTTTTTGCCATGGGTTATCTGGCCAACGGGATGATCCACAAGGCCAACCTGTTCGACTATCACGAATACTCCCACACCGGACTGTTCTTTTTCGCCGCTCTGGTGGCCGCCATATATGGCAGGTGGGGGTGGTATGCCGTTTTTTCCGTGGGGATACTGGCGGTGAAGGAGGATGGATTCGTGACCCTGGCCGGGGTGGGCCTATACGCCGCCGTGGCCTGCCGGGCGTATCGGGCGGCGGCGCTGACATGGCTTGGCCTCGCCGCCGTGGCTATCCTGGAATTCGGCGTGGTGTATCCCTGGCTTCGCCAGGGGGAGGTGTATAAGTACGATTCATACTATGCGTGGATCGGCGCCACCACCGGGGACAAGATCTCCTATGTTCTGGGGCGCCCCGTGGAGTTCATCTCCGAGGCGCTGTCC
>JAOUPQ010000168.1 GCA_029879765.1 Nitrospinota bacterium
TCCCATCCATCATGGTTATAAGATAGAAAGCGGGAAGGGACACCATCACAATCTGGTCCGTCAGGCCGTCATTGGCGCTCACCGCCACCATCTGCCCCCCGTCTTCTTCGATGGGGACTGCCTGCACCTGCCGGACTCGTGGGAATTGATCCATAATGTTCATATTCTACACAATAAGCGGAAGCGGGGTACAGCGTATTGGCGCCGATTCATGACAACGCCATGGAGTCGGGGCGCAGAAGGGGTCTACGGGGTCCTGGTCCTCCGCAGCCTGGCAAGAAAATCGGTCTTCCCCTCTTCTCCCGCCCGCAGCCGCTGGATATTCACCCGATGGGTGAACACTATGAAAACCGCCAGCCCGACACAGAGGATATAAAGCTCCACCGCAGGATCCGGAACCAGAAGGTACAGGAGCAAAGGGGAGATCAAAGCCGCGGTCATGGAGCCGAGGGCCACGTATTGCGTGGTAAGTGTCACCAACAGATATACCCCCACCGCCGCCAGCGCCACCATGGGCGCCAGCCCCAGCATGGCCCCGCCCGCCGTGGCCACCCCTTTGCCGCCGCGAAACCCGGCGAACACGGTCCACACATGCCCGGCCACCGCCGCCACGCCGCAGTATATGGCGGTCCGCTCCGGGGTCATGGCGCCAGAGCCCAGCGGCGCCACCAGCGCCACAGCCGCCCATCCCTTGAACATGTCGAAAAGAAGGACCACCAGATATGGCTTGAGCCCGAACAGGCGGTATACGTTGGTGGCTCCGGCGTTGCCACTGCCTGCTGTCCGGATATCTATCCCCCCCACGATGCGCCCCACTATGATGGCCATGGGGATGGCCCCCAGAAGATAGCTCAACAACAGAACCCCCGCCAGACTTCCCATGGGCCTATACCGACTCCTCAAAAATGTCAGACCTGTCCCGTCCCCCTTTTTTCGCCTTATACATCGCCTTGTCCGCCCTGTTCAGAAGATCGGCCCCGCTTAAAACCCCCGCTCCAGCGGAATCGGCTATCCCCAGCGAAATGGTCACTTTTATCTTGCCCCCCATGGTTTCAAACCGGGAGGCCCCCACATCCTCGCGGATCCTCTCCGCCACCACCAGCGCATCCCGGGCGGCGGTCTGGGGCAACAGCAGGGCGAACTCCTCCCCGCCATAACGCGCCACGATATCTATCTTCCTAAGGTGTCTTTTAAGCCGGGTCGCCAGGCTGGACAGAATCATGTCTCCGGACTGGTGGCCATGCTTGTCGTTTATTTTTTTAAAAAAGTCGATATCCACCATCACACATGTCAATGGGGTGGAAAACCTCCGGCTCCGCTCGAACTCGGACGACAGACGCTCGTGGAAGCTTCGGTGGTTCAAAAGCCCCGTAAGCCCGTCGGTGATGGCCAGCCGTCGCAGAGTCTCCAGGCGCAGGGCGTTGTTTATGGCGGCGGAGAGGATCTCCCCGATCAGCGCCAGCAGGTCCATGTTCAGCCGGTTGAAAAAACCGGCCTGGTTGCCATTGAGGTTAAGCGCCCCCAGATAATCCTCTCCCACATACAGGGGGACACAAAGGGCGAAATCATCGGAATATTTTTCCCGGCTGGCGCCTGTGTTAAAGGAGGAGCCGGAAAAATTGGTCTCCAGCACAGGTTTCAAGCTTCGTCGCGCTTCGGCCATGATCGGCGAGCTCTCCAGGGAAACCTCCATATGGTCCATCTCCCCCTCCCCATGGTTATGCACCAGAAGCCTCATCTTCCGCCCATCTTCCTCCGCCACGAAAACCGAATACCGGTCGGCCCGCACAAAGGTGGTGAACTCCTCGCGCATGGCCTGGGCGATCCCTTCCAGGTCGCGGGCGTAGATTTTCCTGGCGAAGAACACAAGCTTTTCCAGCTTCATGTGATACTCGTGCATCCGCAGGTGGATCCGCAGCCGGGCGAAAAGCTCGTTATGATCCAGCGGCTTTTTCAAAAAGTCGTCCGCCCACTGGTTCACCCCTTCCCACACACTGCGCCCCACATCGGTCTCCGATGCGATCAAAAGCGATATACCCCGGGTGCCCTCGTTGGTTTTCAGCGCCCGACAAAGCTTCAGCCTGCCATTGTCCCCCCCCTCCATATCGATGATGGCTATCTCCGGGAGGGTGGTGGATATGGACTCCAGGGTTTCCGGGCCGGGCGGGGCCATAGTGACCCTGTAACCTTCCACCTTCAGGGCTTCGGCCAGGGCCTCATGGGCCACGTCCTGTTTTGAGACAATATATACGCTAGGTTCCTTCATAACAGCTATTGTGTGTGGCAAATCTTGGCGGACAGAACCCTCGTCCGCCCTTTCAATTACATTCAGAAGCAGTAGTCCCCGGATCTCCCATGCGTCCTGTTCCCATACCCGGAAGGGAACATTCTTGCCGAGCTGGGCCTCATTGGCATTATACTTTGAAAACGCCCTTATTGGCTAACCTGATATGTGTTTGATATGAGAACGGATGAAATCCTGATTGTGGGAATCTCCGGCGGATCCGCCGCAGGCAAAACCACGGTGGCCAGGCTGCTGGCCGAAAGGCTGGCCGCTCGCCGCGCCACGGTTCTTGAAGTGGATCGGTATTTCAACGACCACAGCGATCTGCCCGAGGAGCAAAGATCTCGGCTCAACTATGATGTGCCGGAGGCTTTGGACTTCGGCCAGCTGGCCCGGGACATGGCCAACCTGAAACTCGGGCGCGCCATCCGGGCGCCGGAATACGATTACGCTCACCACGCCAGCCGCCCCGGGGCGGCATTGATCCAGCCATCGCCGGTGGTGATTGTGGAGGGGATACTCCTGTTCCACCCCCCCCCTGTGGCGCCGCTTCTTGACTACAGGATATTCGTGGAAGCCGAACGGGAGGAGCGTCTGCGCCGCAGGATAGAACGGGACGTAGCCCAACGGGGCCGGACCCGGGAATCGGTGATCCGCCAGTTCAACGATACCGTGGAGCCGGCATACCTGCGATATACCGCCCCCACGAAAGCGGACGCTGACGCCGTTTTGGAGTGGAACACCATGAATTACGCCGCCCTGGACGCGATTGCCGAGCGGATCGTCGGCTTGTTGGTGTAAAATTACATTATAAGGGACACATTACGGAAAAATCATGGCCTTAGGAAAACTTCGCAAAGCAAGCCGCTATATCACCCGGTATCGGGAGATATTTTCCGTATTGGTGAAATACGGCCTGGCGGACTGGGCCCATCGGCTGGATCTGGATTTCGCCAAGGAGATCCTGGGGCGCCAGACCTCCATGGAGCTGATGGAAGCCTCCACCGAAGAGCGGGTGCGCCGGGCGCTCACCGACCTGGGCCCCACGTTCATCAAGTTCGGCCAGGTTCTCTCTGTCCGGCCAGACCTGGTGGGTGTTCCCATGTCCGAAGAACTGAAGAAACTGCAGTCCAACGTCCGCCCGGAGCCTTATGAACTGATCGAGCAGACCCTGCAAAAGGAGCTTGGCGCGGCCCCGGAAACATTGTTCCAGGAGTTCGGGAAAGAGCCGGTGGCCTCCGCCTCCATAGGCCAGGTGCACCAGGCGGTTTTGCCCGGCGGCGAGAGGGTGGCGGTGAAGGTGCAGCGCCGGGGAATCCGCGAAATGGTGGAGACCGATGTGGAAATCCTGGCGGACCTGGCGGGGCTGCTGGAGGATTATGTGGACGAGTCGCGCTACTATCGCCCCAGGGAGACGGTGGAAAGCTTCGCCAGAACCATCACCAGGGAGATGGATTACAACCGGGAAGCGCGCAACATCATGAGCCTTTTCGAGGACTTCGAGGAAGACCCGGCGGTGAAGATCCCCTATGTGCGGGAGGACCTGACCACCAGCCGGGTGCTGATCATGGAGTGGATGGAGGGGGTTTCCTTCGGCAGGATAGCCAGGGAGCCGGTGGATGGGGTGGACACAAAAAAACTGGCCCAGAAAGGCGCCGAGGTGTTCCTGAAAATGATCTTCGTCAATGGGTTCTATCATGCGGACCCGCATCCGGGGAACCTGATGATGTGCGAAGGGGAAACCGTGGGCCTGCTCGATTTCGGAATGATGGGAAGGCTCTCGCCCCGAATGCGCGAACACATAGAGGACATGACCAGCGCCGCCATCGAAAAGGATAGCGACAAACTGGCCCGCATAATCACCCGCGCCGGATCCACCCCCCCCGACCTGAACTACTCCGCCCTGGGCTCGGACGTGGCGGATTATATCGCCTATTATGGCGGGATGCCCATCTCCAAGCTGCGCCTGTTCGAAGCGCTCAACGAAATGGTGGCCATCATCCACCGCCACCACATCGTCCTGCCGGTGGAGATCATGCTGCTGATAAAGACCCTGGTCACGCTGGAAGGCTCCGCCCGGTGTCTTTCCACGGAGTTCAGCCTCATCTCCCTGGTGGCCCCGTATCAGACAAAAATGAACGTCATGAAATACTCCGTGGGACGCAGGATGATAAAGCTGGGGCGTTTTTATGACGAGATGGAAAGCTTTATGGAGACCGCGCCGGCTTCCCTTTCCGACATCCTGGAGCGGTTTCGGGCAGGATCGCTGGAGATCCATATGGAGCACAGGGGACTGGAGCATTCGGCCAACCGGCTGGTGTTCGGCATCATCACCGCCGCCCTGTTCGTCGGGTCGTCCATGCTGCTAAGCTCCAACGCCCCACCGGTCATCTATGGCTATTCGGCGCTGGGGATGGCGGGGGTTGTTCTTTCGGTTCTCATGGGCCTGCGGATAATGTGGGCCATCACCATATCCGGCAGGCTGGAATGATTACTACTATGCGCAACAAATCAACAACAGTGGAGGTGGATAAATGTTCGACGCGTTTAAAGATATAGCCAAGATCGGCATGGGCGCCATATGGCTCTCCAAGGAGAACCTGAAAAAGCTTTCCGACGACCTGGCGGAGATAAGCAAGGCCAGCAAGGAAGAGGGAGAAAGGCTTTTTGAGGAATTCGAAAAGAACCAGTCGGAGTATAAGCAAAAGCTGGAGAAAACCGTGGAGGATGGGGTGAAAAAAGCCCTGGACGAGGCGGGGCTGGCCAGAAAGAGCGAAATGGACGAGCTGAAGAAAAAGATCGAGGATCTGGAAGCCCGGCTCTCCGCCCAGGAATCCGTCCCTCCCGCGCCGGAGACCGACTGACACCATCGGCGACCTTTGAGTAAAGCCTTCGGGCCATGACCACCCAGTACGTTTTGCTGGCCACGGGGTGGATCATGTTCTGTCTGCTCCACTCTGCGCTGGCCGCCACCTGGATGGAGGACGCCCTTAGGAAAAAGATGGGGCGGCTGGCCCCCTGGTATCGTCTGGCGTACAACCTCCTGGCCATGGCGACGGTGATCCCCCCTGTGCTGATGGAGAAGCTCTGGGCGGGAGATCCGCTGTTCCCCCCCGGGCCATGGGATATGGCGCGTCAGGCGATTTTCTATTCCGCCGCTGCGGCATTCATATGGGTGGTCTTCCATTATCGGGGAACCAACATCTCCGGCCTCTCCCCCTCCTTTGAGCCTTCCGCCCCCCCGGTGGATGGCGAGTTTCGCACCGGAGGGCCCCTTCGCTATGTGCGCCACCCCCTGTACAGCCTGGCCTTCATCCTGCTTTGGAGCAGGCCGTTGACAGACACGGCGCTGGTCACCAACATTATTCTATGCATATACATCGTCATAGGCGCCAGGCTGGAGGAGGAGCGATTGATCGCCAGGTTCGGCGAGGAGTATCGGGTGTACAGAACCCAGGTGTCGGCGTATTTCCCCATTCCATGGCCGGGAGCGGGAAACAAGAAGAAACAATAGGGCTATCCCCTGTTCCTGGTGAGGATGGAGTGATAGGCCAGAACAAGACTCACGGCGGCCAGGGGGAGGAGATGCTGGCTGAACTTCGGCTCGAAGTTGGTGGGTCCTCCCATGTAATATGGCGACAGCAGCCCCAGGAGCAGCAGCCCCATGGAGACCGGCGCCCCCCGCATCCACCGTGGCCGGATCACCATGGCCATCAGCGCCCGGCCACCCCGGCGATCATCACCACCCCTGCCCGGTCCACACAGCTTATCGACCCTGCCAGAATCTGACGATATCCTCGCAGGGAGCAGGCCAGATCCCTGCACACCAGCAGGTCCATGTTCTCCCGATACAACAACGCCAACTCCCCGCCGAAGACATAATTGCGCAGCGCCACCGCCGCCACTGCCGCCGCCAGGATGGAAAGGTATATTGTGACCGGCTTCCATTTGTCCAGAAACTGCCGATATAGAATCCCCCACGCCTGCCCCACGCTCCCTCCCGCCGGGTTAATGAGGAAGATCACCGCCGCCGCCAACACCCCCAGCCTGTCGAATCGCAGCCAGAATCCCAGAACCGCCACAACCCCCGCCAGCGCCATACGCCACGGATCGCCGCCGGAGCGGAGGACCAGAATTATCCCCCCGAACAGAAACAGGTTGGCGGTCAGCTCCTGCATCCCCAGCCCCACATGGGGAAGAAAGTGGGGACCGGACAACAGCGCAAGATATGCAAACGGGGCCACCGCCGAGGCCCTGGGGCCAAGCCCCGCCCATCGCCCGATGGCGCCCAGCGCAACACAGGTCACCAGTATGGCCCATAGCTCCAGTATGTTCTGGGCCAAG
>JAOUPQ010000169.1 GCA_029879765.1 Nitrospinota bacterium
TAACCGAAGAGATGAAGAAGAACGACGGGGCCCTATCCCAGGAGACCATGCGCGCCCTGGCGGCCAAGGCCTTCGACCACACGGCCTGGTATGACGGCAGGATCGCCTCCTACATGAGCCAGAAGGTATCCTCCAGGGTGAAGTTTCCAGACAGGATGATCATCCAGCTGGAGAAAACCCAGAGCCTGCGCTATGGGGAAAACCCCCACCAGGACGCCGCCTTATATAAACTGACGGACAACCGGGGATTCGTTTCCCAGGCCCTGCAACTGCACGGCAAGGAGCTCTCCTTCAACAATATCGTGGATATGAGCGCCGCATACGAGCTGGCCATGGAGTTTGTGGACCCGGCGGTGGCTATCATCAAACACACCAATCCTTGCGGAGTGGCGGTGAACAACAACCTGGTCCAGGCATACCTGGACGCCCGGGAGTGCGACCCTGTGTCCGCCTTCGGCGGGGTGATCGCCGTGAACCGGGAAGTGGACGAGGCCACGGCGGAGGAAATATCCAAGCTGTTCGTGGAGGTGCTCATAGCCCCCAGCTACTCCGCCAAGGCGCTGGAGAAGCTGCAGGCCAAGAAGAATATCCGCATCATCAAGTCTCCATCCAGGGAGATGCAAGCCGCGCTGACCGCCCGGTTTCTTTCCGGGGCGGCCCTGCTGCAGGACGATGACGCCCGAACCCTGGATGAAAGCACTCTGCGGATAGTGACCAAACGCCCCCCCACCGACGACGAGATGAAAGCGCTGCGTTTTGCGTGGACCGTGGCCAAGCATGTGAAATCCAACGCCATCGTTTATGCCGACAGCAAGTCCACCATCGGAGTGGGCGCCGGCCAGATGAGCCGGGTGGACAGCGCCAGGATAGCCCACGAAAAGGCCCGCCGCCCGGTGGCGGGCGCCGTGATGGCCTCGGACGCCTTTTTTCCTTTCCGCGACAGCATAGACGAGGCGGCCAAGGTGGGGATTAAGGCTGTGATCCAGCCCGGAGGGAGCGTGCGGGACGAAGAGGTGATCGCCGCCGCCGATGAGCATGACATGGCCATGGTATTCACCGGGGTGCGCCACTTCCGCCATTAAGGGAAGGTGGCGCCGACCGCCGATTTTATGGCGCCTCGCCCCGGGGCTGGCGCCGGGCCACTTCCATCGCCTCCTCCCTGCTGGCGCCGGAGGCGCTTTGCTCTATTTTCCTGATATCTTCCCTGGTCAGCAATAAGTTCCACATGCGGGGGAATGCGAAGTATCTTTCCTTGTGATACGCCACCTTGAAATCATCGTTGCCCTTGATAAAGACAGGAGGGGAGGCAAGAGGCTCATCCATCAGGACAATGAACAGCGACGCCACCAGCAGCGCCCCCGCCAGGGGCAATGGCGCCCACCTGATACCGGCCGATCTTTTCTTTATTCCAGACGCCGCCATGCTGTCTGCGCCCGTCCGCCAGGCCTGTATCGGCCGGTCGACAAGAACCAGAAGCGCCCAGGAGGACAGCAGCACTATAATGATCACCAGCATTTGCCAGAGGGGCTGCTCCATGGGGACATAGTCGTATAACCAAAGCAGGATGATTGGATGGATAATGTACATGGGATAGGACAGCTCCCCGGCCAGCCTGTCCCCAGCCCAGCTTTTGGACGCCACTATCATAAAAGGGATGCAAAGGGTGATGGCGATGTAGTAGAGCCAGTACTGGGGCCTGTCATGATAATCAAAGCCACCGCCCATGAAAATACCCCCTTCGAGGATGATTGAGCCGATGAAAAAAATGAAAAGCGCCCCCATGGCCGCCATCCCCACCCTGCCGGCGCCGGGCCACTGCCTGATGGGCAGATATAGATGATAGGCCAGGGCCCCCATGCAGAAGAACACCATGTGGGCCGGGGAAAAGAAATACTCCCACCCCCAGGAGGAAAACAGATCCGGGGAAAAGACAATGGCCATGCGCAAGGCCAGGCTGGCCAGACCCAGGATCAGGATACGGCCCAGGCTTTTGACCACAAACGGCGCCAGTAGATAAAATGTCAGGATTGTGGACAGCGCCCATGCAAAAGGGAGAATGATATAGATCCCGGAGCGAAGCGTATCGGAAAGGGACCAGAACAAGACTACCCTGTTGGGATCGAACACCTGGTCCAAAAGAACTACATTCACCAGCATCATCCAGTCCAGACCCAGTGTGAATGTGTTCATCAACATCATCGCGGATTGAAAAAGATATCCAAACCCCAGGTTGGCGGTATAAACAGTCGGGTGGCCTTTGGAAGCCATCCAGCCTGCCATCAAAGCAAGGCCCACAAAGTAGACAGGGAATACACGCAACGCCCTTGATTTATAGAAACTCCATTTCCATCCGGCATCTCCCGAGGTATGGTATTTTCCGTTGATCACCAGCGCCATGAAGAAACCGGATATGATGAAAAAAGAGATCACCGCCACCTGCCCACGCAGAAAAAAAGTATATGGAATTCCCATATGGCGAACCGCCACGGACAGGGCCAGAAACAGGCGAAAATAACCCACTAATAAAACACCCTTGCTGATAGTTGCCAATATTGTACTGACTTTATTGTCCCGGAGCCACAAATGGTTTACCAACCGGGGAGATCCGATGCGCCGATTGTGCGCGGGGCATTTGGAAATGGCCTATAATCACCATTATCATGAGTGGAATAAAGCTGGAGCGGATACCCCTGAACGGCAGGAGCCTGGCGGAATATTGCGCCATCTTCGGCCTGGACGACGGCCCGCTTTCTGGAAAGCGAATTCTGGATCTGGCCTCGGGGCCATCATCCTTCGCCGCGGAAGCCACGGCCAAAGGCGCCAGGGTCACCGCCCTCGATCCGGCATACGCGCTGCCACCTCACGAAATTGCCCGCCAATCCCTGGACCAGATCGCCACCATCCGGAAAAAGATGGAGCCCGCGCAAGATGGCTACCGCTGGGATTTTTACAAGAACCCGGATCACCTGAAAGCCTGCAGGGAAGCTGTCTCCAACAGGTTCCTTGCCGATTATCAAAAAGCCCCCCTGGGCCGTTATGTGGCCGGGGCTTTGCCTCAACTTCCCTTTGGGGATAATGCTTTTGATTTGGCGCTGTGCAGCCACTTTCTTTTCCTGTTCGCCGACCGCCTGGATCACCGTTTTCATCTTGAGTCACTGCTGGCCATGACGCGGGTATCCTCCGGCGTTTCGCTGGTCTATCCTGTGGTGGGGCTGGAGGGGAAGCCCTATGGCGCCATGGGCCAACTAATCGGGGAGCTTGCGGAACATGGGGTTGAAGCTCGGCTTGAGAAAACAGATTTCGAGTTTCTGATAGGGGCCACCCACATGTTGAAGTTGGGGAAACCGGCGGATCCTAGCCAGGCTCCATCATCACCATAGCCTTTTGCATACCCATTGCGGTTGGACTCTAATTCCATGGTCCGCCACACCCGGAGTGGATTGCTTCTGATGGTGGGAGTATTCTTTATCGACAGGCAAAGACCATAAACAATTTATGGAGGAAATAGTTGGCCTGCCTTTTCACTCCAGCTTAATAATTCCGATCTTGATGGCGTATTTCACCAGGTCCGCCCTGGTGTGGATATCCAGCTTCTCGTGGACGCTGGCCTGATGGGCGCCCACAGTCTTTGCGCTGATCCCCAACTGTACGGCGATCTCTTTTACGCTGGCGCCTTCCGCCAACAGCTTCAGCACTTCCTTCTCCCGATCGGTCAAGCGGTCATATCCATCCAGGGCAGGCCCCAGCCCCATATACCCCTCGATGACCGTGGTGGCGATTTCCGGGCTAAGGAACGAGCCGCCCGCCGCCACCGCCCGGATGGCGGTTATCAGCTCTTCCCTTCCCGCGGTTTTCAGGATATAGCCGGAAACCCCCGCTTTTAAAAACCGCTCCACATACTCCCTGTCCCGATACTGGCTCAGCACGATGATCCGGGCGCCGGGGCATTGGCGGCGAATGCGCAAGGTGGCCTCCAGCCCCCCCAGCCCAGGCATGGCGATATCCATCAGCGCCACATCCGGCGACAGGGCCACTGTCTTTTCCACCGCCTCGGCGCCGTCGCCCGCTTCCCCCACCACCTCCACATCGTCGTGGAACGCCAGCATGGCCGCCACCCCCTGGCGCACCATGGCGTGATCATCAACTATCAAAACGCGAATCCGGCTCATCACAGCCACCCTCCTTCCGTATGGGTATGGTCACCGTTATCCGGGTTCCCCGGCCAGGGGCGGTGTCTATCTCCAGCGTCCCGCAGACCTGGGCCACCCGCTCCTTCATCCCCACCAGCCCGAATCCGCTCTCCTCCCCCAGGTCGATGGTCCGCAGGACTTCCTCTCTGTCGAACCCTTCCCCGTCGTCGTTCACCTGGATCACCAGAGCGTCCTCCTCTCCCCGCAGCGCCACGGCCACGTTCCTGGCATGGGAGTGGCGCGCGATATTGATCACCGCCTCCTGGACCACGCGGAACAGGCGCAACTCCATCCCCTTATCCATGACGGGAATCCTCCGCCGGGCCTGCAGGCTGTATTGTATTCCCCTTTCCTCCAGGTGGCTGGCCAGCAGCCACCGGATGGATGATTCCAGCCCCAGGTCGTCCAGGGCAGGAGGGCGCAGGTCGCGGATGATCCTTCTTATCCCTTCCAGCAGCCTGTTGGCCTTGTGCCGGTTTTCCAGCAAAGCGCTCTCGGTCAGCTTCTTTTTCCGCAGTTCCATGGCCGCCACCTCCAGGCTCATCCCCAGCGCCGTGATGGCCTGGCTGGTCTCGTCATGCAGTTCCCTGGCGATGCGCATCCTCTCCTCTTCCTGGGCGCGGATAACCTGATCCAGGGTCTTGGCCAGCCTTCGCCTCTGGGCGTCCAGCTCCCTGGTTCGGTCCATCACCCGCTGCTCCAGGTCCACCCCGTATCGCCGGACATTCTCCATGGCCCCGGCCAGCTTGCCGCGCATCGCCTCGAAGCTTTGCGCCAGGGCCCCGATCTCGTCCGCCCGGTCCAAAGTGATCGGTTCGGACAGCTCCTCCCTGGCCAACCTGCGGGTGGCTTTCATCAAAGCGTCTATAGGCGCCACTATGCTGGCGGAAAGGCCCAGGGCCAGCAGGGCGGATGTGGCCACAATGATCAGCCCCATGGCGGAAAAGGCCTCCCGCATGCCGGTGGAGGGGGCGTACACGGCGTCTTTCGGCTCTATCACCGCGATCCCCCATGGCGCGGCGGACAGGGGGGTGAACACCAGTATCTCGTCGCTCCTGTCCTCGTCCACCCCCTTTTGGGCATGGCAGTTGTGGCACTGCTCCACCGCAGGCTTGCCGGTGGCGATCAGGGTGGCTATATAGCGGTTATGGTCGCCATGGGCCAGCACCCTCTCCGGTTGGCTGGAGTATATGATCACCCCCGACTGGTCGATGATCTCAATCCTGGCCCCAGCCATCCCGGAGGCCGGTTTCAGGGCCCCGGCGAACAACCCCAGAGCCGGATCCATCCTCCCCACCGCCACTGCCGCCACAACTCCATCCGGTTTGCGAAGCGGGACTAACGCGAAGACACTTTCCCCCTCCCCGCCATCGATGGCATGGAGGCTGGTGATGAAGGAACCCCTCCCCTGGAAGGCCACCCTCGCGCCAGGGATGGTGGCAAGATCCACCCCTCCGGAAGCGCCGTGGGGATATTCGGCCGCCACTTTCCCTTTCAGGTCCGCCACCATCACACCGCCGGAAAAAATTGAAAGGCTGTGGATCCCCTCCAGCATGGCCACGGCGCCGGGGACCTCGGATAACGGATCGAAGAACCGTTCTGGCGGGATCCCCTCCAGCATGGCGATGTCCTTTCTTAAGGCGTAATCGATACTCCCCGCGATGACCTGGGCCAGGGCAAGCCTCCCCTGCAGCGAGGCCTCGATGCTTTGCCGCACCGCAAAGTGGCTCACCGCCCCCATTCCAGCCAGGGCCACCAGCACGCTGGCCACTACCAGTATAGTGATTCTTTTTCTCATCTTATGATTCGGCGCCGGAGCAAGCGCCTCATCGGGCTGCCGCGCCGGGCGTCCCTTCCTCCTGTTTGGCCACCGGCATCCGGTTGACTATCCACGCGAACACCAGGATGTGGACCACCGTCACCATCAGCGCCACCCCCACCTCCGTCATAGGGGGGATCACCGCCGTCAGATGGCCGGGGATCTGCCAGTTGAACGCCACCGAGCAGATGTTCAGCCGGTTCAGCGCCACCCCCATCAACGCCAGAAGAGACGACCAGCGCACGGCGCCGGGGCTGTTCCAGCGCACCGCCAGTGTGAGCATCACCGCAGGCGCCAGGGCGAACGCCCCCACCTCTGTCAGAAACAGGGTTCCGTAGGAGGTGGAAAGCAGGCTCCACAAGTCGTCATGGGCCACCCCGATCACTTTCAGCGCCACGTATACATACAGCCCGATGGCCGCGCCGTTGCCCAGGGCCAGGGTGATGGGGTCCAGATTGTTAAGGAAATCCTCGCCACACCGATCCTTGAGCAGCCACGCTGTGGTGGCGATGATGATAATCACAAAAGCGGCGGCGGCGTATATGCTGGAGGCGAGGAAGAAGACCGGCAGGTATGTGGAATACCATAACGGATGCAGCTTGCCGGGGGCCAGCAGA
>JAOUPQ010000021.1 GCA_029879765.1 Nitrospinota bacterium
GAGTTGAAGTGCCCCGGAAACAGCCGGGGTATTTGATGTGGCTGCGGGAGATCCGGCGTTGATGGGGCAGTTGGTTTGGCTCAACTTGGCGCCTGTGTGGAAATGCGATTTTTAGAGGTTCCCTGAATAATATTGTGAATGGCTTTCGAATGCTAATAGCAACGCAGCTTATTCTATGTGCGTTGATGTGCAAGCCAGGATGGTCGCAAGACGCTAAGATGAATGCAAAATACGCTATTATTGAAGTAAAGAAGATATCTGGCAACATGGTATATAATATTGGCAAATTGAGTATTAATGTTGTATTCAAAAGGAAGGCCATAAAATATTTTATAAAAGGCAAGAAAGTAGGGTCATTGGAATTATTAAGTCTCATCGCGCAGCAGGAGGTATTTGACATGGATACAAATGTTGCTATATTGGCTAACAATGATGTTCCTTTGATACTTGTAGAGAATATTGAATTTGTAATCAGAAAAATTGGAGCGAAAAAAGTACGGATGTACGTTTATGATGATTCAAATAACATAATGAAGGAAGTTAAATTTATCTCTGCAAAGCATCATTCAAAGGATGTAGTCAAAATTATTGAAAGCCACCAATAGGAGGACTGTCGTACAAGTACAGTGTGTACACCCAGACGACTACCATGACTCGGCCCAAGGATGAGGTATTAGTTCAGTGATCAAGGCCTGCCTGGGGTGTAGCGGCTATAGTATCTTCGTCCTCTATCCTCGACTCCCTGAAGAGACTGAAAATATCGATCCGCTGCACTTCTAACCATTTCCCCAACGGGCGCGTCGGTAAACTCAACGTCACTGCTGTTGCTGGAAATAGAGGAAGTATCGAGCGTGTCGCCAGTAACCAGGTCGATCAGTTCGACTTGAATCTCCATGCGATCAGGTATACCCGACCATTGTGTCGCCCTGTCTTCCCAATGCATTATTTGCGGTATAAGCAAATAGCGAACATTCTGCTTCCTTGCGTCTTCGAAAAGTGATTGGTTGTCTGATGAGTTTGGGCTGATTTTGACATCAGCGACAAGGGGTTTCATTGCGCGGGCAAATTCAAATGCGACTTTGGCTCCCGATCCTCTGTATGTTTTTCCAAGACTTCCACCGTCCGCTGGCTGTACCACCATCGCCGAAAAGTTCTTATCAAAATTCACCAGAGCAGTGTTCAGACGGTCAACAGAAGTATTCGCTGACACGCAACCAACCAACAATGAGCAGAGAATAACGGTAGCAAATGGCCGCATTCTGAAATCCTTCGCAGTGGTGCTTCCTCAGGTAAGGAAATTATAGGGAATGCAGGAGGGGGGTGTCAAGGAGCACAATAGAGTCCAGACGACTCCCACCACGCGGCCGATTACCTGCGATGCGCTGCCCGTGTAGTGACAGTAAGGTCATACCCGTTTGAAATGAATAGGTTATTCGCACCGCATTTTACATTAACTTTATGAGTTCCCTTTGCCCAACCACAAGGGAGGGGGGCGCCTTCATAAGCAAGAGACCTGTAAGCCACCACATTGCCACAAGCATTTATACTTGTTCTTGCGCTCCAAGCACTATTTTTGGAAATCATAATAGCCCCACCCACTTCCAGCCTTGCTTCGACATTTGCGCAATTAGAATTGGGGTCATACCTGAATTGCGCGGTGGTTCCGGATAGTTCACCGACATCTCCACCACACGAGACCATGACAAGAAACAGTATCAGAAAACCAGCTACGCGAACCATCAGTACCCCTAGAAATATAGAGATAGGTTGCTCTTCATGATCCTCATCCGGCCTTTCCGAATCCGATCACGATCATTATGCTCCAGTGGTCCATGTCATACATGCTGTCGTCCTTGGTCTGGCTGATCATTCCCCTACCCAGAATCCCAAGCCGGAAATATCCCGGTCGCAACTGCGCCCCGGCTTCGAGAAACCCGCCCCATTGGTTCTCTTCATATCTCGTCGTGTCCCCGTTATATGTCACGTCCATTATTCCCGCAAGACGAGCCAATCCACCAGAGACAAAAAGCCGAGCCCTTCTGCTGGATCCGATGTATTTCCGCCCACCGACGTAGAGATCCACCACCGTTCCCAACTGATCATATCTGCCCGTCGTATTTGTAGCTGCGCTGAAGTTACCCCCGATTAATAACGCGAAGGGCGCCCAGCCAGGGCGAATGTCCATCTGCAGCCCAAATTGCTCTTGAGCGGCCACATTGTCCCATCTGTCATCCTGCATCATCCGCAGCCCTGTGGACTCCATGATATTGAACTCCAGTCCCTTGCCATCTTGCCCCCATGCGCTCCCAGTCATTGTCATCAAAGCAACGAATGGAATCAGGCTAACAAGAATTGCTGAAGGATTGCGCATTTTTACTAGAGCGGGTTGCCCCACCCCCTCCCTTTGCTAGTGACAGTGATACTCGCCGGTTTTTCGGTTCGTGTGACAGCCGTCTTTGTTCGTCCGGCCACCATGGGCCATGGCGAACGGCGCCGCGACCGCCACGAGAAAGGATACTGCGAGAATAAGAGAAAGGACACGTTTCATAATACACCCTCCAGTCAGTGCGGATTTTCCCCCGGTAAGGAAATTATAGGGAATACAGGAGGGGGGTGTCAAGGGAAGGGGGTCGCAGGTGATGTGGGCTACATGGCCAACGAGGATTACCTGTACCTCGCCTTTTTCCCTTTGCTTTTCGCCTTGGCCGAAGTAGCGGTGGCTTTCTTTTTTGCCCCATTCTTCCCGGTGGCTGGCCTGCTCTTTGCCGACTTTGCCTTGGGGGAACCCGCCTTGGGAGTGGACACCTTGCCCCCTTCGAGCATCTGCTTTTTAATCTCCGCACGGGTCATGGTCAGCGCCCGGTCCAGCACCTGGTCGGCGGTCTTGGCCGAATGGAACTTCATCTTGCTGCGGACATTTTCCGGTATATCTTCCAGATCCTTGACGTTGCGGTCCGGGATGATGATTTCGAATATTCCCGCCCTGCTGGCGGCCAGCGATTTTTCCTTCAATCCGCCGATGGGCAGCACCCGGCCCCGCAGGGTGATCTCCCCTGTCATGGTGATATCCCGGCGCACGGGGGCGCCGGTGAGCGCGGAGACCAGGGCTGTGGCCATGGTGACACCGGCCGAAGGCCCGTCTTTGGGGATGGCGCCGGCCGGGATGTGGATGTGGATATCAAGATCTTTGGCAAAATCAGGGGAGAGGCCATATTCCTTGGCGCGGCTTCGGATATAGGTGAGCGCCGCCAGAGCGGACTCTTTCATCACTTCGCCCAGCTTGCCGGTGAGGGTCAGCTTGCCGGAGCCTTTCACCACGCTGGCCTCCACATGCATCACCTCGCCGCCTGCCATGGTCCAGGCCACTCCGGTGGCCACGCCGGCCATCTCCTTTTCCTGCTCGGTTTCCGAGGAAAACACCCGCACACCCAGATATTTGCTAAGATCCTTGGGGTTGATGACATGTTTTCTTTTCTTTCCGCTCGCCACGCTCCGGGCGACCTTGCGGCACAATCCGCCCATCTCCCTCTCCAGGTTGCGCAGCCCCGCTTCGCGGGTGTATTGGCGGATGATCTGGCGGATGGTCTCATCCGGGATCTGCATATGGGATTTGTTCAACCCATGCTCCGACAACTGGCGAGGGATAAGGTATCGCCGGGCGATGTTCACCTTCTCCTCCTCTGTGTAGCCGGAAAGGGAGATCACCTCCATCCTGTCCAGCAGGGCCGAAGGGATGGTGTCTGTCATGTTGGCGGTGGTTATGAACATCACGTTGGTCAGGTCCACCGGCACAGCCAGGTAGTGATCCACGAAGGCGTTGTTCTGGGCCGGGTCGAGCACCTCCAGCAGCGCCGAGCTGGGGTCGCCGCGAAAATCGGAACCCAGCTTGTCGATCTCGTCCATCATGTATACAGGATTCAAGGTTCCGGCCTGCTTTAGCCCCTGGATGATGCGGCCTGGCAAGGCGCCGATATAGGTTCTGCGGTGGCCACGGATCTCCGCCTCATCGCGCACCCCTCCCAGGCTTATCCGGAAGAACTTGCGCCCCAGGGCGCGGGCCACCGATTGGCCCAGGCTGGTTTTGCCCACTCCGGGAGGGCCCACGAAACAGAGGATAGGGCCCTTGAGATGATCCTTAAGTTTGCGCACCGCCAGAAACTCGATGATCCTCTCCTTGATCTTTTCCAGCCCATAATGATCCTGGTCCAAAGTCTTCTGGGCCAGCTTCAGGTCCAGGTTGTCTATGGTGGTCTTGGACCAGGGGACTTCCACCATCCATTCCAGGTATGTCCGCACTGTGGTGGCTTCGGCGGATTCGGTGTGCATCTTGGCCAGCCGTCCCAGTTGTTTCTCCGCTTCTTTTTCCACTTCTTTGGGCATTCCGGCGGCGCGGATCTTGGCCAGGAAGTCGTTTATCTCTTCAGTCTTCTCGTCGATTTCCCCCAGTTCCTTCTGGATCGCCTTAAGCTGCTCCCGCAGGTAATATTCCCGCTGGGTCTTGGTCATCTCTTCATGGGCGGCGTCCTGGATCTTTTGCTGCATCCCCAGAAGCTCCACTTCCCTGTTCAGCAGTTCGGACACTTTTTCCAGCCGTACGCGCGGGTCGATGATCTCCAGCACACTTTGCGAGTCAGCCACCTTCAAGGAGAGGTTGGAGACCACCAGGTCGGCCAATTTTCCAGGCTGGTCCAAGTGCTGGCTGATCACCAGGATATCTGGGGAGATGGCCTTGCCCATGTTGATGACTTTTTCCAGTTGCCCGCGGACAGAGCGGAGAATCGCCTCGTCTTTGAGTTCGTTATGCTGCTCCTCTTTCTCTCTTCCTTTGTCCTCCGGGTCGGGGATACGGTCGAACTTGGCGCTTACATATGGATCGGTTTTGGAAAACTTGTCCAGCCTGGCCTTGGCCAGTCCCTGCACAAGGATCTTCACCCTTCCGTCCGGTTGTTTGTGCATCCTGATGATCATGGCCACGGTGCCGATATTGTACAGATCCGCCTCGGTGGGCTCTTCCACCTGGGAATCCTTCTGGGTCAGCAGCAGCATCATCCTGTCGGCGGCCAGGGCGGCGTTCACCGCCTCTATGGAGGCGGCCCTCCCCACATATAGCGGCAGGATCATGAAGGGGAAAACCACGATATCCCGCACGGGGAGCAGGGGAAGCTCGCCGGGGATGATAAAATCGTCGGTGATCTCCGGGATGGCTTTTCCTTTGGAACCCTCGTCTACCTTTTCACTCATAGATCACTCCCCGGTGGTGGTAACTTTGATTTTTCGGATGCGCTTGCGTCTGTCTGAAAGCTTGGGCAAGACCACTTGCAGCCCACCGCGGTGGTAGGTGGAGGTGGCCATGTCCAGGTCCACCGCCATGGAAATCTTGAAAACTCTTTTGAATGGCCCGAAAGATCTTTCCGAGCAAAGAAATGCGGCTTTTTCCTTCACGTCCCTTATATCCCTTTTTATCCCTTCAATTACCAGCCACAAATCCTGGATGGTGACGCTAATATCTTCGGCGCAACCGCCGGGAAGATCAAGTTCCACTATCAGACCCTGGTCGTTTTCATAAACATCCATCGGGATGAACCGGGTCTCCCCCACAAGTTCGCTCGGTTCCCTCATTTCCGAGACGCCATGCTCCATGGACGTCGGATAGGAAAAATCCGCCCTGTATATTGGCTTCTTTTTGCCTTCAGAACCCATAATCCCTCCTTGGGAAGCTTCCCTTGCGGACCGGAAATCCCCGGCTCGACAGAATCCTATCATACCCCTAATAGCTCCATGGGGGAAGAGGGAGTTTTGGAGCTTATAATTCCAGTTTCCGCAGGTATTCGCGGAACTTGGCTCCCAGCGCGTCGGAGCGGAGCGCATATTCCACCGTGGCGATCAAAAAGCCCAGCTTGTCCCCCGCGTCATATCGTCTGCCGGTGAACTGCAGGGCGTACGCCAGTGACTTTTCCAACTGGCTGTTCAGGGCCGTGGTCAGCTGAATCTCCCCCTTGGCATCCGGGGCGGTGGCCTCGATAAAGTCGAAAATCTCCGGAGTCAGAATATACCTGCCGATGATCGCCAGGTTGGAGGGCGCCTGGTCGATGGGTGGTTTTTCCACCATGCTTTTTATCTGGTGCAGAGATCCTTCTGTTTCGCCGGTCGGGGCGATCACTCCATAGGCGGATACGTTTTCCATCGGGACCTTTTCCACGGCGATCACCGGCGCCTGTTTCTTCTCGAAGGCCTCCATCAACTGGCCGATAACGGGTCTGCCTGGGGAGTGGATGATATCGTCGCCTAACAGGACGGCAAAGGGCTCGTCGCCCACCAGGTCCCTGGCGCGCAGGATGGCGTGGCCCAGCCCCTTTGGCTCCTTCTGGCGAATGAAGCAAAACTCGCACATCTCCGATATTTTTTCTACAGTCTTGAGGTTTTCAAGATCCCCTTTGCCTTTCAGCAAGAGCTCCAGCTCCACCGAAATGTCGAAGTGATCCTCGATGGAGTGTTTGTTGCGCCCGGTGACCATTATCATCTGTGTGATGCCGGCTTCCACAGCCTCTTCCACCACATATTGTATCAACGGTTTGTCAACCAAGGGGAGCATCTCCTTGGGCGAGGCCTTGGTGGCTGGCAGGAACCGTGTCCCCATCCCGGCGACAGGAAAAACCGCTTTCCGGATCTTGTTTCCCATAAATAACTTTCTTAAATCTCAAGAGTAGATGCGTAACAGTCACAGATATAATCAGATAAGAGACTCTCTGTCAACCGGATACATGGCCGTCGGGCTGTTGCGCAAAGCTCTGGCGGGGTAAGCCGGGCAGCCAGTATTGCATCGGGGTGGCCCTGGCGGCCAATATTGCGTAACGTTATAATGTAAAATGGAAAGAGAAAACACAAGCGTTATTTTAGTGGCTGAAATAGCATTTTTAGTTACAATGTAAAGATGGCCGACAGATACGCCATTCCGCCGTATGGAGGTTTGGCTTCTGAGACGATAGGTTAGTTGTAACTGTTCCGGAATGTGACTATCTCCACGGAGGTGGTCTCCTTTCGGGTAGCG
Organism: Nitrospinota bacterium; assembly: GCA_029879765.1. GTDB lineage: Bacteria > Nitrospinota_A > UBA7883 > UBA7883 > UBA7883 > JAOUMU01. Next base: position 7,049 of record JAOUPQ010000021.1, read on the forward strand.
TGAGAAAGAGATAGGTTCCAAAAGAAACTTCTCCTTTCATTTATGAAGAGTTCGCCGAGTTTAGGGAAAACCGGACATGGTGGAAATGGAATCTGAAGAGCAGAAAAGGAAAGGTTATGCCGCATCGCCTGGATTTAAGTCGCGTGAATCCTCAGGCGGGAAAGATCTGTTTTTCAGAATATCCGCAACCCAGCCCAAACCCGCCAAGCCAGGAGTCGTCAAGGATATGAGCGTGGAGATCAGCCTGGAAAAAGCTTTTCTTTCCACTCGATACGCATGTATCTACATGGATCCGGCCACCATGACCATTATGGACGCCAACCTGGCCGCTCAGGGGCTGTTTGGGATGGACAGGCGATCGCTGGTTTCCAGGAATATTTCCGATCTGATACTCAACGAAAAGGACTCCTTCAGAAATGAGATCACCGCCACTCTATTCAAAAAGAAAGGGATTATCCTCAAGCTGGAAAACGCCACCACCGGGAATGTGGTGGAACTGCAGGCCCGGGTCGTTCCATTCACATCAGAGCGAAACGAGGGTCGGCTGGCCCTGGTGGCGCCTTTGCGGCCCATGGAAGAGAAAGAGACAGCCAAACCAAACCCGGCCGAGGTGTTTGCCAGTTCTTTGCTGGAGGCGATCCCCGACGGAGCGGCGCTGATCGACACAGACGGAAATATTGTCACCTGCAACTGGAAATTCCAGCAGATGTGGAGGATTCCAAGGCTCTATTTGGAAAAAGGGAATGAGGGTGAACTTTCCCTGCACATGGCGCGCCTTGTAAAAGAAGGAGAGAGGCTGGCCCAAAATCCGGAGGGATTGCTGGCGTATTTCGGCGAGGATCGGGTGGATCGGGTCTCGATGAAGGATGGTCGGACTCTGGAGTTTCTTTGCCGGAAAGTGGCCTATGGCGACCAGGAGAAAAACTGGATTATCATCTTCAAGGATGTCTCCTCCACTTACGAAGTTGAAACAATGCTGTACACGGTCCTCCAGGAGCTGGGCGCCATCATGGACGCCTCCCGAATGGGGGTGGTTATGGTGAAAAAAGGGAAGATAACCAGGGCCAGCTCCAAGGCGGAGAAAATGCTGGGGTATGGGAAAAAAGAGATGGAGGGGATGAACGCCCAGAGCCTGTTCCCCCATGAAAAAGGCAAGGATCATCTCTCCACCGGTTCCGGGGAGACTCTTCCGGATGGGGTGTTCATGTCCGAGAGGCTGTTCGCCAGGAAAGACGGCGCCCAGTTCTGGGCCACGCTCACTGGGCGGGCTCTGGATCATAAGGCCCCTGCCGCCGGGGCGGTGTGGGTGATCGATGACATCACCGAGATGAAAAGGGCGGATGAGAAAATCCGCATGTCCACCACTGTGTTCGAAAATATAAACGAAGGGATTATCATCTCCGACAACAAGGGGCTGATACAGTTTGTCAATCCCGCCTTCACCAAGGTGACCGGTTACTTGCCGGAGGATGTGATCGGAAAACGCCCCAGCATCCTGCAATCCGGTCGCCACGACAAAGACTTCTACCATGAAATGTGGAAAAAGCTGGTGGATAACGGCGGCTGGCAAGGGGAGATATGGAACCGCCGAAAAAGCGGCGAGATATACGCCGAGTGGCTCTCCATCACCGCCATGAAAAACACCCACGGGGAAACTACCCATTACGCCGGGGTGTTTAACGACATTACATACAAAAAGGACAACGAGGAGCTGGTCCACCATCTGGCCTTCCACGACCCGCTGACCCACCTGCCCAACCGCAGGATGTTCTTGGAGAGAATGGATGTGGAGCTGGCCCACGCCAAGCGGGAAAGCGCCCAGCTGGCCATCATTTTCCTGGACCTGGACAACTTCAAGCAGGTCAACGATATCCTTGGCCATAATGCGGGAGACATGGTGCTGCAACTGGCCGCCAAAAGTATCCAGTCGGCACTGCGAGAGAGCGACTCCGTCTCCCGGTTCGGTGGAGACGAGTTTACCGTCATGGTTCCCAAGCTGCGCAACGCCCAGGACGCGGGGGATGTGGCCAGGAAGATATTGGACTCCTTTTCGTCCAGCGAAATGGTCGTCGGAACAGACAGGGTGCGTGTGCAGGCCAGCCTGGGGATCAGCATCTATCCTATCGATGGTCTGACAGGGGAGGACCTGATCAACAAGGCGGACCGCGCCATGTATTTTGCCAAGAAAGAAAAAAAGGGAACCTTCAGGTTCTACGACCACAAGACTATGCTGTAGATCCTGCCCGTCGCGCCATATCCAGGGGAAATAATTGCGCCAAGGGTTGTTGAGGTATATATTCATACTATAGGCTCCCGACAGCCAAAACCAAAGGGGCCCGCTCCAGAGCATTGCCATATAGAGGGGTGATTATGAACAGTAAAATCAATCTGGTCCAGCCGGACGAAGCCGTTTCCATAATCCGCCCGCGCAGCCGTGTGTTCATCCATTCCGTGGCGGGCGCTCCCCAGCGCCTGATAAGGGCCATGACCGACCGGGCCAGTGAACTGCGCGATGTGGAGATCGTCCATCTGCACACAGAAGGCGAGGCGCCCTATGCCGACGCCAAATACGCCGGCAGCTTCCACACCAAGGCCCTGTTCGTGGGCGCCAACGTCCGCAAGGCGGTGGAGGAGGGGCAGGCGGACTACATCCCCGTGTTTCTCAGCGAAGTTCCTTCCCTCTTTCGCAAGCACATCCTCCCTCTGGATGTGGCCATGGTGACGGTCTCCCCTCCCGATCGCCACGGCTTCTGTTCCCTGGGGGTCTCGGTGGATGTCTCCCGGGCGGCGGTGGAGATGGCGAACCATGTGATCGCCCAGATCAACCCGAAAATGCCCAGAACCCACGGCGATGGCCTGATCCATATAAGCCGCATCCACAGCGCCGTGTTCCACGAGGAGCCTCTGCCATATCGCCATACCCAGAAGATCACCGAGCAGGAAAGCTCCATAGGGCGCCACGTCGCCTCCCTGGTGGACGATGGATCCACCCTCCAGATGGGGATCGGCGCCATTCCGGACGCGGTGCTGGCCCAACTGGGGGGCCACCGGAACCTGGGAGTGCACACGGAGATGTTCTCCGACGGTATCATTCCCCTGGTGGAGAAGGGGGTGATCAACGGCAGAATGAAAAAGAACCACCCCCAAAAGCTCGTCTCCAGCTTCGTTTTCGGCTCCCAGACTCTCTATGACTTCGTGGACGACAATCCCCAGGTGGCCATGCTGGACGTCACATACGTCAACGACACATCCGTCATCCGGCGCAACCCGAAGGTCCACGCCATCAACAGCGCCATAGAGGTGGATCTGACAGGCCAGGTGTGCGCCGACTCTATAGGCACCCGCCAGTTCTCCGGAGTGGGGGGGCAGATGGACTTTATCCGGGGCGCGTCGCTGTCCGAAGGGGGGAAGCCGATCATCGCCCTGCCATCGATCACCAGCCGGGGGGAGAGCAGGATCGTCACTTTCCTCAAGCCGGGCGCCGATGTGGTGACCACCAGGGCGCATGTGCATTACGTGGTCACGGAATTTGGCGTGGCGTATCTATATGGCAAGACCCTGCGCGAACGGGCCCTGGCCATGATCCAGATCGCCCACCCGGACCATAGGGAGACCCTGGAAAAAGAAGCCTTCAAGCGATTCAAGACGTTGGCATACTGATAAAGGGCATATATAATATTCTCCAAACCGTCTGAACGCGAGGAGAAGCCATGTCCGAAAAAACCATCGAATCGACGATGCTGGAGAACAGAGTGTTCCCTCCATCTCCGGAGTTTTCCGCCAAAGCCCATGTGAAAAGCATGGAGGATTACAAAATCCTGCACCAACGCTCCCTGGAGGACGAGGAGGGCTTCTGGGCGGAGATGGCCGAGCAGCTTGTATGGCGGAAAAAATGGGACAAGGTGAAAACGGGGGGATATAAAGACCTGGACTTCAAATGGTTCCCCGGTGGCAAACTCAACGTGGCGGAAAATCTGCTGGACCGCTACCTGGGCACCCCCACTGCCAACCGCGCCGCCATCATCTGGCAAGGCGAGCCGGAGGAGGAGACTCGCACCCTGACCTATCAGCAGCTCCATCGGGAGGTGTGCCGTTTTGCCAACGTGCTGCGCAAGCGGGGCGTGGCCAAAGGGGACCGGGTGATGATATACCTGCCCATGATCCCGGAGCTTGCCATCGCCATGCTGGCCTGCGCCAGGGTGGGCGCGGTGCACACCGTGGTGTTCGGCGGGTTCTCCGCCCAGTCCATCGCCGACAGGATAAACGACTGCGAGCCGAAGGTGATGGTCACCGCCGACGCCGGGTTGCGCGCAGGACGGGTGATAGCGCTGAAAAAGAATGTGGACGACGCCCTGGCCCAGACCGATTCCGTGGAATCGTGTATCGTGTACAAGCGGGTGGATGGCAAGGTGGACATGGCGCCGGGCCGGGACTTCTGGTGGGATGAGGAAGTGGCCACTGTTCCTGCCCATTCCCCCTGCGAGGAGATGGACGCCGAGGATCCCCTCTTTATCCTCTACACCTCCGGCAGCACCGGCAAACCTAAAGGAGTGCTCCACACCACCGCTGGATATCTGTTGTATACCATGACCACTTTCAAGTGGATCTTCGATTACCACCCGGAAGATGTGTACTGGTGCACGGCGGACATCGGCTGGATCACCGGCCACAGCTATATTGTATACGGTCCCCTGGGCAATGGCGCCACCAGCCTGATGTTCGAGGGAGTGCCGCACTATCCCAACCCGGACAGGTTCTGGCGAGTGGTGGACAAGTTCCGGGTGAACATTTTCTACACCGCCCCCACCGCCATCCGTTCCCTGATGAGCGCCGGGGAGAAATGGGTGAACTGTTGCGATCTGTCCAGCCTGCGGCTGCTGGGCTCGGTGGGAGAGCCGATCAACCCGGAGGCGTGGATGTGGTATCACAAGCATGTAGGAAAGGAGCGATGCCCCATAGTGGACACCTGGTGGCAGACAGAGACCGGAGGGATATTGATAACCCCCCTTCCCGGCGCCATCCCCACAAAGCCCGGCTCCGCCACTGTGCCCTTCCCCGGCGTCCAGCCGGTGATCCTGCGCCAGGACGGCTCCGAGGCGGATGTGGACGAGGGGGGCTACCTTTGCATAAAGACTCCATGGCCGGGGCAGATGCGCACCGTGTGGGGCCATCATGAACGCTTCCGCGACACATATTTCTCCCAATACAAGGATCTCTATTTCACCGGCGACGGCGCCCGCCGCGACAAGGACGGCTACTACTGGCTCATGGGGCGGGTGGACGATGTGCTCAACGTGGCGGGCCACAGGATCGGCACCGCCGAGGTGGAAAGCGCCCTGGTGGCCCATGAGGCCGTGGCGGAAGCTGCGGTGGTGGGCTATCCCCACGATATCAAGGGGCAGGGGATCTATGCCTATGTGACGCTGGTCACGGGCGTAACCGGAGATGACGCCTTGAAAAAGGCGCTGCTGGCCCATGTGGCAAAACAGATCGGACCCACAGCCAAGCCGGACAAAATCCAGTTCGCGCCCGCCTTGTGCAAGACCCGCAGCGGCAAGATCATGCGCCGCATCCTGCGCAAGATCGCCGAGGGGAATGTGGAGGAGATGGGCGACACCTCCACCCTGGCGGACCCGTCGGTAGTGAAAGCGCTGGTGGAGAACAGGGTTTGAAGCCATGACCGCCCGTCTGGACGCCAATAAGACCCTGCTGGCGGTCATCGATGTGCAGGGCGCCCTGGCCGAGGCGATGTCCGGCCGGGAAGCGCTGTATGCGAACCTGGAAAAACTTATCCGCGGCTGCCAGCTTCTGAACCTGCCGATGGTGTGGACGGAACAGGTGCCGGACAAACTGGGGGCCACCATCCCCCGGATAGCCTCCTTGCTCAAGGGCCAGGATCCCATTCCCAAATCCTGTTTCAGCTGCGCCAGCGATCAGCGTTTTGCAAAAGCCCTCTCCTCCGCCGGGAAGGCCCAGATTCTGCTTTGCGGAATAGAGGCGCACATATGCGTTTTGCAGACCGCCATGGATCTGGTGGAGCGCAAGTATCAGGTGTTCGTGGTCGCCGATGCTGTGTCCAGCCGGGAGGCCTCCAACGTCCAGGTGGCGCTGGAGCGGATGCGGGAGGTCGGCGCTGTGGTGGTGAGCGCGGAGATGGCGCTGTTCGAGATGCTCAAGGACGCCACCGATCCCAGGTTTCGGGACCTATTGCGGATAATAAAATAAGGCGGCGCCAGTCCCTGCCTCGTGAATGGTTATCGAATAATCCCTTTCCACCTGGAAAAAATGAAGCAGGCTGACGGCGGTGATGGTGAAGTGGAACACACCGGCCGTGGTGGGGACTCCAGACACGGCGCCCATGGCGTCTATGTCCACCCCCGGTGGCATGTCCGCCAGGGGAACCCGGAACTCGATGAAGTTTCTTCCTTCAGTGCGAAACCAGCTGCAGCCGGATTCCACATTCACAGTGTCGACATATTCTATTCCCACTTCCCCATCGGGGAACGATTCGTTGGTGATCCTCAATTCGCGACAGGTCTGATCCAGCACCGAACAGCCGGAAAGAAAAGACGCGACCAGAATAACAGCCAGGATAGGGACCAGAGATACTTTGTGCGAATATATTATTTTCGGCATCGCGCTTGATTTTCCTGTAATTCAATCATGGAAAGCCGTGTGGGCCATCGACGTTAATAAAGCATTGTCCGGACATTGTATCACCGATGGGGAAATTGTGAATGCGGATGATCATGAGCAGGCGGCGACAAATGAAAAATCCCAGACCGCGTCCGTACAACAAAAGCCATGACAAATTATATAAACCTCTTTTGCTGGAGGCGGAAATGAGACAGATGGGATTATTAATGGCCATGCTGGCGGCGGTGGCCATCTCCACAGGATGCGCCATCGCGCCGCCCAGGGCGGATACGCCCACCATGGGCGCGTTGATGGGCGCCGGGGCGGGCGCGGTGATTGGCCATCAATATGGCCGGGGCGGACGGGATAAAGGAGCGCTTATCGGTGGGGTGCTGGGATACACCACCGGCTTGTTTTATGATCAGAGAGAGCGGGAGATCAACTCCGGCCAGCGCGGCGCCTATTACCAGCCCAGGGCCAGACGCCCGGAACCGATGGAATATCGCGAGCGAGGCCGCGACGACGGCTACTATTATCAGGAGCCGGAAGGTTACTATTACTACGCCCCTCGCCGCTGACATGGTTATGGCGACAGCAAGCCAGAGGAGGCCTTCCAAGGCTCCGATGTCGGCCCGAAGGTCTTCTTTTGGCAGGCCCGGGGGGAGGGACGGCGGAGACCTTGGTGACGGAAGGGAATTGACCGGCAAATCAGGGCATGCCTATAATCGGCAGATGGATTCTACAGCGACAAAGACCGATAAACTGGCCCGGGACGGCGAACTGGTTTCCCTGATCATCCAGGGGGATGATAAAGCGTGGGAAATCTTTGTGGAAAGCTTCACCAACTGGGTGTTGTTCAAGGCGAAGGAATGGTGTGTGGGCCATTGCCCATATTCCGCGGGGGAATACTTCTGCGGGCTCACCAGCCTTTCCCTGCAGCGGCAGGGCCAGACCCCCAGGAGCAACGCCCAGGAATGCGACGAGGGGCTGGACACTTATATCTGGATATTTGAACAACTCAGGAGGAGAGTGAAAAAGTACACCGGGAAGAACGATTGTCTTCTCTCCACCTTCGTGTGGACCATCCTCAACTCCAAAGAATTGCATATAGATTGGCTGCGGTGGAAATATGGCAGGGTTTTTTAGTTCTTCGGCGATCAAAAGATTGCCAGTGGCCATACAGAGCCTCTCGGAAAACGAGAGGATGACCTTTGTTATGCTTCGTATGCGGCGGGACAAGCCCTTCATCGCCAAGGAATTGGGAGTCAGCCTGGATGAGGCGGCAAGGATCATAAAGACCGTGCAGGAGACCCTGGTAAAATCTGGCTCCATGGATATGATCCAGAACCCGGTGTTTTTCCAGATTGACCATGCCTATGAAAACGAGGATGGAGCGGGGCGGCCTTTCGAGCTTTCCAGGGACGAGATGGATATGGCGGATCAGCTGGAGCTGGACAAGTTTTTCCGGATTCTGCAAGCCTCTCTGGAGCAGTTGGATAAACAAAGCAGACGTCTTCTTTCCCTCTGGTTCAACAAGGAGATGAAAGCCAAGGATATCCTTAACTTTTACAAGAGGTTGGGCATCTCCATTTCGGACAGGAAACCGATAGAGGAAAGCAACGAACAGGATGTATTTTACGCTCTTGAAAAAAATTTAAAGAAATTGCTGAAAATCGTCCGTTCAAATCAAATACATGAGGAGATGGAGCTTACACCTTCATCCCTTAAGGCGATATTGACCGAAACAGGTGTATGATTTGGTTAATGAAACGTAACTTATTGATTATCTAGGGTTGAGAAAGTGGTCGAAACACAAAAGCACATGAGCCTGGCGGAGCTTGTCATGTTCCAGGATCCGGCTCTTGAGCAAAAGACGCGCGAACCCCTGGCCAACCATATTAAGGAGTGCGCCATCTGCCGGGAGAAAGTCATCTCTCTGCTCACATTAAAATCGGCGTTCTCATCGGCCCGGGAAGTCATCACCTCCATGGAGTTGACCGGGGATTGCGTCCCCACGGAAGTGATGGGCGATTTTCTGGGAGGGCGGCTGCCGGAACAGGAATGGCAGGCATACTCCCGACATACGGATATGTGCGATACATGCTTCGAGCGTATCGCGTATTTCTCCTACTCCAGCGTCAAGATGACCGAGGGAGTGCTCCGCATGGAGCCTACACCGCAGAAATTCCTGCAGGCTGTGGCGCCGGGTCTGATCCAGAGCGCCCCCAAGACCGATATCCGGCCAATCCGGGAAGCGATAAAGGACAGGGTCGCCCGCTGGATCGCTTCCCCCATCCCGGCCTACGCCTTTGCCGCCACGCTGTTGTTGTTCCTGGCCTTTGGCGGGAAGGGCCCCCAGGCGGTGGATCTGGGAAGCCATCAGACCTTCACCATATATGAACCCCCCACCAGCCCCGGCCCATCCTTCGGCTTCTCCGACGCTGGAAGAAAGGTTGGGCAGGCGCAGGCCGACATGAAGGTTAATGTCCGTAGGGGAGTGGTCAGTTTTTCCTGGCAGGGAGTGGAAGGGGCGCAGAATTACCGGCTGGTAATAAAAGAGATCGACCCGTCCGGCTCCAAAGAGGTCCTGAATCTTGATACTGTCCAGCCCGGCGCCACTGTCGATCTGGACACTTTGCGCCAGGGCAGGGCGTATCGGTGGAGTGTCCATGGTGTCCAGCCGGACAATAACATCTTCACCGCCACCGGCCAGTTCGCCATCGCCAAGCCCTGACCGAACATGTAAGGAGGCTCTTGATATGGGACTCCGGGCAGTCTTCGCAAGCAACGCCATTGTGGTGATGGCTTTCACCCTCGTGATGGGCGCCTCCATCATGATGACTCCCTCCGCACTGGCCCAGGCCAACGTCCCCCAGGGCTCTGGAGCCCCCCAGGGACCCGGCGCCACCAAGGGATATTGGCTGGACAAAAGCCGACTCATGGATGGCGCCAACCCTGCCGTCTTGCGGGCGGGGAGGATATTCGACAAAGTCCTGGCGGCGGCGGACAAACGGCCAGGCCCCCGGCCGGAGCTGGTGATCCTGGACGAGGACGGGTTCCCCTGGGCCAGGTCTTTGCCGGACGGCACGATCCTGCTCACCCGCGGCGCCCTGGAGGTGGCCTTCGACACCGATAGCCCCGAAGATGGAGACACCCGGCTGGCGTTTATCATCGGCCACGAGCTTAGCCACCAGGTGAATGGCGATTTCTGGCATTTCTTCTTCTATCAGGGGGTCCACCCGGAGGAGGTGGAGGACCCACAGGCCAGAAGGACTCTGGAGGAGGTGATCCACATCGCCAGGAGCGGAGATTCGGTGACCACCAAAGAGTTGCAGGCGGACCAGTACGGCGCCCTCTACGCCACCCAGGCGGGCTACAGCATGAAGGCTATTGTGGACGACGACAAGAACTTCTTTTACAAATGGACCGCCTCCACCAGCCCCTGGCTGCTGCAGGGGATGGCGCTGGAGCGCAACCACCCGAAGATAGAAGAGCGCACCGCCGCCGTGCTGCTGGCGCTGGATCGGGTGCTGGACAAGATCGATGTGTTCGAGAAAGGCGCCAGGGCGTATCGGGAGGATAGCCTGGTGGCGGCGCGGCACTATTTCGAGGATTTCCTCTCCGTGTTCCAAAGCAGGGAGGCGTATAACAACCTGGGGCTGGTCTACTACTCCATGGCCCTCCGCGAATACGCCCTGTGGAAAGGCGCCCAGCCGCAATTCCGCCTGTCGCTGATCCTGGACGAAAACACCCGGGCCAAAAAAGCGCTGGCGCAGGCGGACGACCAGCGTAAATCGTGGTTCACCTCCGCTTTCCGCCGGGGAGACGCCCACAAAACCAGCTTTGTCGACTATGTGGAAAAGGCCACCCGATACTTCACCGAAGCCACGGAGCGGGACGGCGCATACGCCATGGCCCGCAACAACCTGGCCTGCGCCCTGTTCCTGCGGGAGCGCTGGGCCAACGCCGTGGGAGAGCTGGACCGGGCGCTGGAGCTGGACCCGAAGCTGGCCGAGGGGTATAACAACCGGGCGGCGGCCTACCTGAAGATGGCGGAGGAACTGAACATCAACCTGGACGGGAAGGCGGAGGCGGACCTTGTCCGGGCATTGTCATTGCGGCCGGAGTATCCCTTCGCCCTGTTCAACATGGCCCACTTCCACAAGACGCGCGGGAACGAGGAGAAGGCGGCGGAGTATGCCGGGCGGCTGGCGAAGGCTGACCCGGATAGCAAGTTGCTGGGGATGTTGGAGTAGGGGGGTATCTCTTCCGGGATCGACATTTGCTCTTTCACATATGAAATTGCCTCTGTTTATCGATCATGCTATCGTAATACATAGAACATATCGATGGAGGCATGCATGGCTGTGGTGAAAGTGTCGCCGAAATATCAGGTAGTGATTCCGCAGGAAGTGCGGGAATCGATGGGGATAACGCCTGGTGAAAAGGTGCAGATATTTCGTTATGAGGACAGGATCGAGTTCATCCCCGTGAGGAAGCTGAAGAAGCTTCGCGGGTTTTTAAAGGGGATTGATACCACTGTCGAGCGGGACGAAGACAGGGCATGAATCTGGTCGACTCGTGCGGTTGGCTGGAATACTTCGCCGATGGCCCCAACGCTGGCGCGTACGCCAGACCGATCGAGAAGAACGAACAACTGCTGGTTCCCACCATCTGCATCTATGAAGTGTTCAAGAGGGTTATCCAGCAACGGGGCGAGGACCCGGCCATATACGCCACGGCCCGGATGAAACAAGGCAAAGTGGTGGACCTGGATTCCTCCACCGCCATGCGCGCCGCGAAACTCAGCGCCGAACTGAAAATCCCCATGGCGGACAGCATCATTCTGGCCACCGCGGAAACTTATCAGGCCACCATCTGGACATCCGACTCTGACCTGAAGGGGATTGAGGGAGTCAGGTTTGTTGATATACTATGATTCTTATTGTTATTCTCTTTATATTCTGATAGTCTATTTTAAATTGAGAGATGCACCCATTCTTTAATATTTATGCTATTTTAATGTGATTAATACGCCCTGTCTTCACTATGGTTAATTAAAAGATGCATTGGGACAACCTAGAGCAAATTGCTGCATATTTCAATTTAGATGTCTCCGCAGATGATTCCTTAGCAATACGAAAAGCAATAATAAAACAGATGGCTGAAATTCATCCGGATACAAATAAGCAAGAATCTAAATCGGAAGAAACTAAGAGCCTATGGCACGAACTAAATTCAGCAAAGGAGTTTATTGAATCTCGCAATAATGAGCAACAGCTTATTCCATTATCAAAGCTTCCTGATATTTTACGTTCGATAAATTCGGTGAGCAAATCACCAATGGAAATGCGCATTTCGAGCGTACAGAGTGATGCTCAATCAGAATTACGAAACCGAGTTTTCCTACCCAGAATTGGTTCAGGTGTTTTGAGTGCCATTTGCGCATTTATATTTATGTTTCCTAGCAATTTTGAGGACCACCGTTTGTTAGGCGATTATATCAGATTATACAGTGTGCAATGGGGATTGTTGATCCTTTCCGCTTATGCCGGAATATTCTTTATTTTTACTTGGCTTCGAGAGCAAAGTAGCAAATCACAAGTTGAATGGCTCACAACAGATGAAGGAATGCGAGATTTTATTAGGCATATTCTGTTGAACAAGCAAGGTGAAGAGGATCCGGGTAAACGACGTTTTTCGGATCGCGAACTTATAATAACATTAGCATCTGATGGTAATCGAAACATGTTTCCATTTAGTGTAATGCTACCTATGCACTCTCAAGTGTCACGATCTGTTGCTGAAAAAATCGTGCAGATACATATCGACAAGTATATTCAAAGAGGAGTAATCGTTGAGCTTCCACAGAAAGGATTTGACCGTATTTTTGAGATTAACAAAGCCGCTAGAGAAGATTTGAAGGTGCAGTGATAGCATTCCCCAATAACCTCTCACCCCTCCTAACCTTCCAGCATTTCCTCCGCTTTCTCTTCCCGCTCCTGGATGCCGCCTAGCGTATCGCCATCTTTCCACAGGAAGTAAAAGCCGGGCGTCGTCTGCGCCACGAACACCACCAGGTGCATCACCACCGCC
>JAOUPQ010000170.1 GCA_029879765.1 Nitrospinota bacterium
ATAGCGGGGATCGCGGAGGATCTAAACGCCTCCGGGGATCTGGATATACTGAAAACAGTCACCATCACCGGGGCGGGAGCGGCGGCCACCACCATCCATGGCGGCGCGATAGACCGGGTGATGCAGGTTTTAAGACCGGCGGCGGTCACCATTTCTGGTGTCCTGATAACTGGCGGACAGGAGGTTTCAGGCGGCGGGATCTTCGTCTATGTTGACAGCTCGCTTTCGATCAGCAATTCCACGATAAGCGGCAACAACACCACAGGGGCAGGCGCTGGAATATACAATCTGGGCGTCACCAAAATTACCAACACAACCATATCGAACAATATTTCAACTGGTCCTACATCCGGTGGCGGTGGAATATTTAGCTCTTTTATAAATTGCACTCCATGCGTCAGTGGATATCTGACCCTCACCGGCTCCACTGTCAACGGAAACCAGGCAGCCGTTGGAGCGGGAATTATGAACGCCGCTGCGGCAACCATAGTTAACAGCGTCATCACAGGCAATACGGCCACCGACGCGGGGGGTGGAATCATTTCATATTTTGTTTATACAGATATCACCGGCTCCACCATCAGCGGCAACCAGGCGCAAACCGGCGGGGGTATAAATGCGGACTCTGGTCCAGTAACGATAACAAACTCTGTAATCAGCAATAACACCGCCACAGACTGGGGGGGAGGGATCAACGGGAGTAGTGGCGCCATCACCATCACCGGCTCCACAATAAGCCAGAACACCTCCATCAGGGGAGCGGGGGGAGTGTATACCACCAATGGCAGCCTGGACATCTCGAACTCCACCATAGATCAGAACAGGGTCACGCCCGGGGCGATATGGGGCGGGGGGGGGATTTATGCCAGCATGAGCGCTGTGAGCATCACCGATTCCACCATCAGCGGCAATTCGGTGTTGGCCATTGGAGGAGGGGTATACAATACAGGCGGAAACGTCACTTTCACCAATTCCACACTCAATGGCAACTCGGCATCGGCCAGCGGAGGAGGGTTATTCAACGGAGCGGGAAGTGTCGCCGTCATCAATTCCACCATCAGCGGCAACTCATCGGCGGTTTCCGGCGGTGGAATATATAACGATGCGCTTGCAAACCTCGCGCTGACAAATGTAACCACCACCGCCAACACCGGCGGGGGAGTGGCCGACAATGGAGGGACCACCATCTTGTCCAACACTATCGTCGCCAACCAGGCCACCGGGGCGGATTGCGCAGGAACCTTCACATCCAGCGGCTACAACATCGACAGCGATAGTTCATGCGGGCTAGGTGGCGCGGGGGATCAGCCTGGAGCTTCTTTGATAGGGATGGGCGGTCTGGCCAATAACGGCGGGCCGACCAAAACCCACGCCATCGGTCCCATCAGCGTGGCCATCGACAAAGGCTCCTGCGTCAAAGCAAAAGACCAGCGCGGCATAGCCCGTCCTCAGGGCCCCAAATGCGATATAGGCGCATACGAGGCCAATTATTACACCCTGACCGTCACGGTTACAGGTTTGGGAAAAGTCACTTCGGGAACCAAGATCATCTGCCCCACTCTCTGCTCCAACACGTACCAGAAAGATTCACCTGTTATGCTCACCGCCACTCCAAATGCGGGTAAAGCCTTCCTGGGATGGGGCGGCGACGCGGCGGCATGCGGAACCGCGACCACCTGTCTTGTGCCTATCACGGCCTCAAAGGTAGTTACGGCTTCCTTTACTCCCCCCCCGACACCTCCACCCGGCGGCGGGGCCGGTGGCGGCGGGCTGGAGAACCAGGCGCCGTACTATCCCGGTGGCGGGTCGTGGCTGGTGTCCCCCGATGATGGCGGCCATGGCAATGGGAATACGCCGTTCGTCTGGAGAATGCTCACCGACCTGGATGGCGACGTCATAAAGTATTTCCTCTACGTTTGCCCAGGCGGTGACTTCGAGAACTGCCAGCCGCTGGAGGTGATCACCGGTGATGGCGAATCGCCTGCGGCCCGGCTGGGCTATGGCATGGGCGTTTCCGGCGTGGCGCTGCTGCTCATCGGATTCGGATTCACCCGCGGCGGGCGACGCGCCATGCTGGTCATGCTGGCCGCGATGGCTTTGACCAGTTCCGCCGCTCTGATCGCCTGCGGAACCTCCGGCGATGGCTCCTCGGGAGTGACTGTCAAAGCCTGCTCGGCTGCGGAAACGGATTCGATATGTCGGGAGAATCTTGGTTTGGCCTCGGGAGATTACCAGTGGAAAGTGATCGCCGATGACGGGCGCGAAGGCGGCCAGACTGAATCGGAGATCCGCGCCTTCACCGTAAAGTAGGGATGATGTAAGCAGAACTGATGTTGTCCAGTTCCCCGGGCATATGGCTCGGGGGATTTTTAATTTCACCATTTCAACAAAACAGGATCGATGACGGGGGATTGTTCCGTTCCCTTTTGGATTGCGATCAGTCTTTTGGGCCAACCCAGAAATGGGGATTCCAGGCCACCTCCCACAAGTATCCATCGGGATCGGCGAAATATCCGGAATACCCGCCCCAGAATGTATTTTGTGGTGGCTTGACAAGAGTGGCGCCTGCCTTAACTGCGTCGGCGATGAGGGCATCCACTTGATCCTTATCCGCCAGGTTGTGGGCCAGGGCAACGCCGGCAAATCCGGCGCCATCGTTGGCCACTCCTGCGTCCTGGGCAAGCAGGTGCTTGGGATAGAGGCCCAGCCAGGAGCCGTTTAATGTAAAAAAGGCCACATCCTTCGCCTCACTTTCCAGGCGAGGGAGCCCCAGGCCGGATCCGTAAAACAGCGCAGATTTAGGCAGGTCCGCCACTCCCAGAGTGATCATGCTGATTCTTGGGTTCATTCCGACTTTCCTTCCGCTATGGCAGCAGGGTTGAAACCGGGCATTTTGTGGTGGCCTAACTTGGGCGTAACCCAGCGCCGCCAACGGAAAAACCCACGGCGCTTGCGGGCCTTCATGAAATTTACCAGCCTCAGAACTTGCGCAGCAGACCGATGACGATCCCCTGGATAGTCACCTGCTCCGCCGGGGCGATGATGGGCGCCATGGAGCTGTTGGCCGGTTGCAGCCGGACATTGCCGTTTTCCAGATAGAACTTTTTCAACGTGGCGCAGTCGTTATTCACCAGGGCCACCACCGTGTCTCCATTATTGGCCGAGGATGCCTCGTCCACGATGACGTAATCCCCGTCGCGGATCTGCTCCTCGATCATGGATTCCCCTTTAACCTTCAACACGTATGTGCGTCCCCGGCCCATCATGCTCTCTGGCACGGAAATGGTTTCTTCTACCGGGTAAGTTTCTATGGGGACTCCGGCGGCGATCATCCCCAGAAGGGGAACCTCGCAGGTGGAGGAGTGGGTGGTTTGCTCTTCCACCATCTCGATGGCCCGGCTCATGTTTTTTTGTCGCCGGATCAGCCCTTTCGATTCCAGATTGATCAGGTGCTTGTGGATGGTGGCGGGGGATGAAAGGCCGAACCGCTCCCCGATCTCCACTATGCTGGGGGCATAGCCGTTCTGTTTTATAGAGTCGGAAATATAGTCATAAACAAGTTTTTGTCGCTTTGTCAGATGCATCTTATTTCTCCTGGACTGATTAAATATCATCCTTACAATGACAATAAGCGAAAACAATCCGAAAAGCAAGGGTTTTTCGCTTAATTTTCACAAATAAGCGCGAAATAGCTCTATCATGTTGTTATATTGGGATAAAAAAAACCTCCGCCCCAACAGGAGCGGAGGTGGGGAAAGCTGTGATTCTTTTAATTAGGGGAGAATTCGATTTTATCTCCGGAATACATCGCCGACTTGCTTGCGATAATAATGGCGGTGGATGTATTCTCGCCTATGGAGATAACCTTGACCTTTCCAATTATTTTTGGAATCCCTTCGACCGTTTTGCCATCGTTTCGCACCACGGAGCGATTGTCGATCACGTTAAATATATCGGACACTTCCACTCCTTCTTCAGAACCCACATCGATATAAACCACATCCCCTTTGGACATGCCGGCCTTCGGGTCCCGAGCCTGGATTATGTATCCGTTAATATCCTTGTCCAGCACGGGGGTGTCCGGATCGAAAGAGGGGAGCAACGGCTTTTCATAGGGTGTGATAAGGTCGCCACGCTCCAGGACATTGTAGGATCGAATCACTTTGGCCTTGGAGACTTTTACGTTGGACTCCAGCACTTCCAGCAATCCTTCAAAGGTGACCATATTGCCCAGGTATGATCCGCTGACCGGATGGTATACCGAATTGCGTCCCTTTTTGAGCACGGCGAATTTCATGCCGCTGGTGATGCCGTTGGCGGTGCCCCGGTTGATATAAACCACATCCTTCATGCTGAAGGTCACCTGGTTGCTCGGTTCCCCGTCGATAATTTCACCGATGGACTGGACATCAGTCTGCAGGGAGCCTGCGGTTTCGAACACTTCCTGAAAGGTCAGGTTTTCCTGGCGGGAGATGTCGCGGAAAAACTTGTTATCCAGCGCCTCCGTGGTCAGATCCACGCCTTCAGTAACCGGCACCTCCTCCAGGCTCATCTCCACCTGTTCCATCTTGGTTGGCCCCTTGGCGGCCGGTTCGGCGGCCGGCGCCATATCCTTGCCGCTCTTGTAGCGGGTTCGCTCCTGGGAAAGAGCTTCAACGCGGCTGGCCTGTTCCTGCTCCATGGCAGGGAGCTTGTCGTCCACAAATCCCCCACCCACGATCAGCTTTGGAGGGGCTCCAAGCTCTGTGGCCGACTGTGCCGCCGCCGCCAGCGGCGCCAACAGGGAAGCCACGCAGATAACAAACAGAAATTTCCCCACAGAAAAATTGGACCTAGTCATTATTGTCTCCAGATTGCTGCCTGTTTTTTCCACCACCTGAATTCACCGCCCTGGAATTTGGACACCACAGCGGGGAACCAACACCTAAAATTACCTAAAGCCCACCACCTGGGCTAATGAAACAGAATACCGAACGCGCCTTTAAGGCTCTATCGGGGAGACCACCTTCCCGATAATGCGTTCATCATTTCCCAAACTCATCTCCCGGCCAATCTTCGGCCTCCTGGACTTCACTATGGTTTCGCGTAAACTGTTCACGGCCTCTTCCAGGCTCTTGACTTTTTCACCCAGCAACGCCACTTCGTTGTTGTTCTGCGCCAATCGCAAATTGACTTCAGCCGTTTGCTTTTCCAGGGACCACACCTGGTGTTTCAGCGAATCCAGATCATCCTTGAATTTGGTGGAGGGAACCGATACGCAACCGGTCATCGAAAAGACGACCACCATGGGAATTACAAATAATCCCCACTGCCCACGAATCCCTGACTTTCCAAAAATCATAAAGTTTAATCTAATTTATGTTTAATTATATCCAATTTATTCACATTGGTCAAGTATTTACATATACTTATGGTACATTCAAGGCAATAGTCCCTGGTCAACCCCTCATGGCGCCAATCGGGTCTGTGTAACTGCTTGTTGTCAAAGGCCTACAGCAGCCTCGGGCTTATAGCTGGGAAACCGCGCACAAGAACCGGCCAGTGGTCCCATGGTGCCCACGATGGGAAAAGAACCTCTCCTTCTCGCAGGAAGTGCATATCCCGCAGTCATGGATATTTCGCTGCGCCACCCCTTCTCCCAAAAGTTGATCCCTGTTCGCCCTGGCGATATCCAGCATCCTTCCCCCATTCCCCCCGCAGCAGGAGTGGAACCCTTCGGCGGTTTTTTCGTCCACCTGATAGCAGCAGGCGCGGATGCAGGGGCCGAGCACCGCCACCACGTCCCCAGGTTGGCAGTCGAACCAGGAACCCATCCGCAGCAATGTTTTCCGGGTGATGTGCAGCTCCGTTCCCTTGCGCCCCGCATGCGCCACCGCAGCAACCTTCTTCACCGGGTCCACCAGGATCAGAGGCAGACAATCCGCCACTGTCACTGACGCCGTAACCCCGGGCACCGACACCACCAGCGCGTCCGCGTCATCCTTTCGGGAAGGGGGCCAGCTGGAAATGCCGGATACGTGATCACCATGCACCTGCCGGGCGCTCCACAGTTCCTTTATGCCCATGCTTTGGCGGATGCGCTGCAGGTTTTCCTCCACGTGGGCAGGGGTATCCCCCACGGCGGCTCCTACATTCAGGCTGCTATAGGCGCCGTCGCTCACCCCACCGCCACGGCCGGTGAAAAACCCCTCAAATCCCAGATCAGCCAACAGGGGGGCGATATATATCTCCGGCCCTCCTCCCCCCTTTCGCACAAGGATATCGCTCATTCCGGCTCTCCTGGCATATCCATGCAAACCCCGGCAAAAGCGCCGCACCGCTGGCATTTCACTCCCGGCGGCGGGCAGTCGGCCACAGTCACTCCGCGTAGCGCTCTATCATATTCTTTCGCCAAATAATCCTCCTTCATTCCGTAGTCCACCCCGTCCCATGGCAGAACATCCCCCGGCGCCCCGCCGCTCCGGACTATTCCCGCAGGATCGAATCCGCTCTCCCGGTCCCTGGTCATCTTCTTCAGGGC
>JAOUPQ010000171.1 GCA_029879765.1 Nitrospinota bacterium
AACGTCGGCAATCAACGCTTTTTTTTATACAGTGTCGCCCTTCGGATCTCAGATATCCTTGATATCGTCGGATGGGCGCTTTTTTATCACTCTTTCCGCGGCCAGTTTGACCTTGGGCCGCAACACACGGCTCACTGTGTCCAGCCCCTCGTAAAGCTTCAGCTCTTCCTTGTCCACTACAGCCACGGCGCCTATCTCCTCGGCTCTCTGCCTTAAGGTGCTTCCCCTTTGCGCCACCGAGCTGACTATTATAATGGGCTTTGGGTAATGCACCATAAGTTTTTTAAGAAAGGAGATGCCATCGAGCTTGGGCATTATGATGTCCAGGGTTATCACATCCGGATCCAGTTCCAAAATCATGTTTCTCGCTTCAAAGGCGTCCTTGGCCTCCCCCACAACGTGAATGCCGGGATCGGAGGAGAGGGCGGAATTTATCACATTGCGCACCGTGCTGGAGTCGTCCACAATAAGCACCCGGATTCTCCTTGCGGCAAGATCCTTTTTCTTCTCTTCCATCTGCGATGTCAGATCCGATTTCTGGATCATGCGGACTTCTACATTCCCCGTTATATTGTCGAAAAATATCTTGCGCCCGTTGAATCCACCGGTTTGCTGCTCCAATATTTTGATATTGCGCTCCCGAAGAACAGAAAGGGCCATGTCGATATTTCGCTGACCGATGTCAAAACCTGCCAGGCTCAAATGGCCCACCACCGACGCGCCGCCGAATACCCTGGCCGTGAAGTTTTTGATGTCAGAGTCGAATCGGGTCATATGGTCTATAAGGTTGTTGGTGGAGATGATACCGTACTTGTTTTCCATGGAGGTGTCCGAGCCGGATGGAAGGAGGAAATGGTTCATCCCCCCGTATTTCCCCTTGCTGTTATGCAGACAAACAGCCACGCAAGAACCCAGCAGAGTGGCGATTACCGCCGGTTTGCGCGCGATGGCGATCTCCCCTGGCAAGACGAACACCCGTTGTTTTTCCATATCCTCGCCTTATATCCAACCCCATAATCCCCATGTGACAACTTGCCCTGTCTGTGGGGAATCTGGAAAATGGTCCGATCTTGTATATTGCTCATATTTTCCCACGTTAATGAAAACCGGACAACGTTATTTTGGATCGTGGGGCAAAATAGACCGCCCAACCGAAAGAATGTCATCTCCCGCATCGCTGTCCTTTTATCCGGCTGAGTCAAGGTGGGGTGGAAGATCCGGAAGGCTTCGATTATGAAGGTGGGCTGAAATATATGAAGGAACAAGCTGTGGCGACTCTACATGCCAAGTATAGCCCAACATGGAGAAACTTCCATTCCATTTTTTTACGAGTTCAGTAGTGACATGGACTGCTGTAAATAATATGTTCTTGTGACTCATGATTTGAGGCAGGGGGTGGCCTGTAGCTTGACCCATAATCCTGGCAGCAGGGGGCCGCAAGGTATATGAAAGTCATTTGACCTTTCGCAGTCCATAGAGAAGGGGCCGCTGTACAACCGGATCGTAGTCAGCACATGTAATCATCTTGTCTTCTTGATTAAAAGAACGCTGGAGCCGTTCTGGGAGTATTCGATGGAATCGAAATATTTCGTGGAGATCATTATTCCGCGGCCGCAGGGCCAGTCCAGCCGCTGGAGGATCTCCTCCTCCGTCATGCCGACATAGTCGTTGTAGGCAAAACCTTCCCCTTCATCGCTGACGCTCAGGGCCACTTCGCTGTGCAGCACGGATATGGCTATGTTGATCTTGGCCTTTGATTTCTTCTCTCGCGCAGCCACTTCCTGATCAAACCTTCCTTCGTTCAGAAGGTCTATTTTGTCGCGTTCGGTGAGCTTCAGGTTCCCGTGTTCATGGGCGTTAAACAGAAATTCCGATACATAATTGATAAAACGTCTTGATTCCTTTTCGCTCAGGGATAACCTTATTTTCCTGTTGATCCAGTTGAGGGCCCGGAGGATCTCCGCGCTGCGGGATGGAATGGACAGGCTGTTTACATTCCCCTCCAGTTCCATGGCTCCATGCACACCGGAGGTGATGTCCTGGCGGTGAATTGCGTTATTCAAGACCCCCAGCAGGCTTTGGAAGTCCATCGGCTTCACCAGATAATCCTTGACGCCATAACTGAGGAACTCCAGGGCAAGCTTGGCGTCGGCTTTCGATGTAAAAATCACCAGGGGCAGCAAACCACTTTGGATATTGTGCTGGGCAAGAGCCAGCCCGCTCACATTGGGAAGTCGTATGTCCACCACTATGGCGTCCAGGGATGACTGATGGCTGTTGTATAAAGAAAGAGCGGAAAGCTCATCCTGCGCCGACATAACCATGATTCCGTTATCACCGAAAAACTCCTTCATGGCCTCAACCAGTGTTTCGTCATCCTCCAGGAACAGTATCTGTCTTTTGGACTTATCCTTTTCCATGGCGCGAGGCTTGGAGTGGCCCGCGTCAAACGTTCTGTATCCGATGAATTTGCTCACCCGTGGCAACAGCTCATCCATCTGGTTGGCTTTCGTCACAAAATCGTTGGCTCCCAGACGCAGGGCCTTTTCCCGGCTGGGCATCTCCCCAGTAACCGACAACACAATCACTGGTATGGTGGACGTCACAGGATGGCTCCGGATTTTCTCCAGGACTGTGAATCCGTCCATGCCTGGCAGGTATAGATCCAAAAGGACTAGGTGGGGCGGATTGCGATCAATGATCTCCAGCGCTTTTGCTCCGCTTGCGGTGGTGGACACATCGGCGTCTATGCCGCGAAGGATGTCAATGGTCTGCTCCTGGCTTTCCACCTCGTCATCGACGATAAGTATCCTGGGCCTTACGGAATCCAGGGTAATGGTGAACACGCTTCCTTTGCCCGGCGAAGACTTCACAGAAAGCGCTCCACGGTGCGCTTCCACGATTTCCTTCCCTATGGGCAGCCCCAGGCCGGTGCCTGTTTCTCCATCGGTTCCCACCCTGGTGGATTTCTTGTCATAATCGAAGATTGTATCCAGAAGCTCCGGTTCCATTCCTATTCCATTGTCGGACACCTGAATGATGGAGCTGTCTCCATCGATGGCGGATAGGGTGATGGTGTCCCCCCTGGAGCAGAACTTGATGGCGTTATATGCCAGGTTGTGGAGAACCTGAGCGAACAGCGTCTGATCGGCGTATATGAACATCTTGGAGGGCGCCCTGTTCACCAAAGTGACTCCTTTGCGAGCGGCCACATCTTCCAGCCCGTTCAGAACCTGCACCGCCAGCAGGTATATATTCACAAAACTGTATTTTAGCTGCAGCGCTCCTCTCTTTATGCGTCCTATGTCCAGAAGCTCTTCGATAAGTTTGTCCATTCTCTCCGTGGTGGAGATCGCCTTGCGGAGCACCATCTGCGATTCCGGATCGAGAATGTCGACGTTCCGGCTCAGGGCCAGATTCAGATATCCGAATATGGAGCTAAGAGGAGTGCGAAGATCGTGGGATACGAGGGAGACGAACTTGTCTTTGATCAAGGTGGCTTCATTGGCCCGTTGAAGGGCTATTTGAAGTTCGTTTTCCGTTTCTTTCCTGATTTTGATTTCGGCGAGGAGATGCTCGTTGCTTTCCTGGAGCTTGTGAAGAAGCTGCTTTCTCTCCTCCACCAGCTCTATGCGTTCTAGCTTCAGCAGAGTGTTGTCGTTGTTCCCTCCCCGGACCACATCCACGGAGCCGCTGCGGATCGCTTCGATTAGCTCCTGGGCTTCCTTGAGCTCCTTTTCCAATTCTTCGCAGCTCTTCTCTCTGTCGAAGTTTTCAAAAGGTTTGTCGCCGCCCATGACATTCACTACCGCCAAAGTTGGATTTCAATCGCTATCACAAAAAAGCAGACAATGGGACATGCCCCCCATATGGCTCTTTAGGGGGCAACGTCAATGTCTACTTCTGGAACATGCCGCTTAGTTTGTCGCTCTCTCCGCTGATAATGTGCATGGGGGCGCCGGTCAGTATCCCGCCCACATTGTGGAACTGGTCGCCGATATGCATTCCCTTGTCGTTGATGGTAAACTCGCGAATTTCTTTCTCGTGGGCGCTGCCCCGCATCTTGAGCACAGTAAGCCCCCTGCGCATCTGGCCCATCAGCTCCACGTAGCGAAGGAGAATGATGGAGTCTGTCAAAGAGGAGATATGGCTTTCGGACACCGATGTGACGCTGTGCATGGAGCTGGGAACCACGGTGAAAAGTCCGGCGGTCTCCTTATGTTTGATAAAGGAAGTGATTCCGATCACAAATTCGCTGAAGGATTTGCCCACGGAGACCCGCTCCATGGCCGAAAGACTGTCGATCGCGATTCTGTTGGGTTTGAATTCCTCTATTTCAGCCTTCATGGAAAGAAGATGATCCGGCAGGCTCCGGATTTCCGGATAGGCGCAGACGATTTTCAGAAGACCTTCTTTCTCCCATCTGCTGAAGTCCATTCCCCAGCCCCGGGCGTTGCGCAAAAGCTGGTCCCGGGATTCCTCGAAGGCGTATACCAGGGTTCTTTCCCCCTTCATACAGCCATCGTTCAAATATGTGGTGACAAGCAGCGTCTTGCCTGTTCCCGTGGCGCCGCTGGCCATAATAATGGAATCACGAAAGAAGCCACCACCGCACATCCTGTCCAGATCCGGGTTCCCGGCGCTCAGCCGAACTTCCGAAGAAGGCATGGTCAACTCCAGCGCCGAAAGGGGAAGCACTTCTATGCCATTTCCTGTGAGGGTGAAGGGATATTCCCCCTTCTGGTGCCCGGCGCCGCGGAATTTCAGAACTTCCACCGTGCGTCGGCGTCGTTCCGCCTCCGCCACGTTGCGCAGCACTATAACGTTGTCCGACACGAATTCCTCCACCCCATAACGGGATATATCCCCGTATTCGTCGCTCCGCTCCGCGGTTATGATCGAGGTGAGCCCCATCTTTTTGAGCCCGGCCGTCACCCGGAACAGCTCGGAGCGCACATGCCTGGAATCGGAAAACTGGGAAAATATGGCGCTGAGCGAATCGATAGCCACCCGGGTGGCGTTCACCCTTTTGGCTGCATGCTCTATACGGGCAAGAAGCGCGGAAAAATCATATTCCCCCACCACCGATGTGCTTTCTCCCGGCTCCGGGGACGCGTCCACAAACGCCAACTTGTTGGAGTCCACAAGTTTGCGCAAATCCCACCCGAAGGATTTGACGTTTTTCATTATTTCCGCTGGCGTTTCCTCCAGAGTGATGAACACCGCGCCCTCATCGAAAAGGGTAATGCTCTCGTATAGAAACTGGACCGAAAAGAGGGTCTTGCAGCTTCCCGAGGAGCCGGTCAGCAACGTGGCCCGCCCCTGAGGCAATCCGCCGGCCGCTATGTCGTCAAAACCAAGAATTCCAGTAGCCAGTTTGGGCAACTGCTCACCCACGTTAACGTCATACAGCTCAGACATATATCTCTCCTGCCTATTTCTCTTTTTTGTGGACCAGATCAAGCCCCAGAAGCACCTTTTCCGTATTGGACAAGTCTCCGATTATCTTCCGCAAGGGCGGGGGCAACTCCTTTACCAGAGTAGGGGTGGCGATGATTTTGTCATCCTCGGCCAGTTGCGGATCCTTCAGAATGTCAATGATCCTTAACTCATAATCCTTGGCAAGACCTGAACAGATTTCCTTCAGGTTTTCCATGGCCCTCACAGAGTTCACCGTCTGACCCGTTATGTAAAGCTTCAGTATATAGCCCATCGGTTACCTCGTTATTAATATGCATACTGCTATCCGGATGCGAATGCTCTCCCAACCGGAAAACTTTGGAAAATTTAGATGAATTATAGCTTATCCAAAAATAATTTCCATTTTATTTTCAAATTTATGTTTACAATAAATCACCTTTTTACGGCGACTCTGCGGCGGCCCGGCTTATGCAAGCCTCTTCATATTTGCGGATTGCAGCATAGTATCGATGTGGAGAAAGCCGTTGTCGGAATATTCGCGCAATGGATCTGCGCTTTGCGCTTCCCGATTGGTTTCTGGAACTCAAGAGAGCGGAATTAACAAACATGTCCTCCTTTGGTATCAGAGCGAAACTGTTGCTCAGCTTCGCCGCCCTTCTGTCTGTTATGGTCGCCGCGGGGCTGTATGAGCTGGGACACAACGACTTTCTTGCCCGGCAGACCACCAGGATCTATGATGAGTCTCTCGCTGTCACCCGGGCCGCGCTCCAGACCCAATCCGGGATCCTTGCCATGCATCGCTCCATGAAAGACGTGGTTTTGGCTGTGGATGAACATGAGCTGAACGAGGCCCTGGCGCAAGTGGAGGAGCTAGAGTCTGTAGTATACCAGCATCTAGAATCCGCCCGAAAAAGCGCAAAAGGGGAGAAGGCGACTGCCATGGTGGACCAGACCTCCCGCCTTTTTGATCAATGGCGCCCCATACGCTCTGAAGTGTTATCCCTGGTCCGGAGCGGAAAACGCGCGGAGGCGGTGGCCATCACGAAAGGAAAAGGGGCTCGGCATGTGGAGGTTTTGCTGGACCAGGCGCAGAAG
>JAOUPQ010000172.1 GCA_029879765.1 Nitrospinota bacterium
GGCCCCCTTGACCTTGGTGAACCGGGCCAGCGGCATCACCGCTTTGGCCATGGTCCGGTGGCCCCCGGCGCTGCCGTATTGGGCGAACAGAGCCGCGGTCATGGCCCCGGCGTCCAGGTCCGGATCCACGTTCCGGATCGATATGACCACATTGCCTTTGCTGACCCCACCCACGGCGCAGACCGATGTTTCCCCGATCTGGAGGGAAAAATCGGCTATGCGGGGGATGATATCCTCCTGGCTCGCGCTGCCGAGCCAAATGAAAAGCAGGCGCCCCATCTCTCTTCGGTTGCGGATAGCTTTTACGAAATAGTCCAGCTCGTGGGCGCGGAGCCTGGGGCGGGACATGCCGGCGAGCAGGTCGTGATTGGCCATGGGCCAGAGCATGCTGAACACTTCCAGATCGCGGGTGGTCGATTCGCGGGAGAGGAGCATGGTGTCGGTGATGACGCCATAAAGCAGCGCCGTGGCCAGCCTTGGGTTGATCTCCACTCCGGCGGAGCTTAAAAACTCCGCCATGATGGTGGCGGTGGCGCCGCATTCCGTTTCCACCACCCGGATTTTGGTCTTGTAGTCCTGGGGATAAGGGTGATGGTCTATCACCACATCCGCCCTGATCCGCCCGGCGGTCTTCAAAAAATAGGGGGGCTGCACATCCACCATCACCACTTTGTCGAATTCCTTCACATCCTCCGGCTGGATGTAATGCACCTTGGCCCTCAAAAGCCGCAGCATGGCCCGGTTCTCGTTGCGGGTCACCTTGCCGAAAGCGCATATCGGCGCCGCAATGTCTCCTGCGCCCAGCAGGGCCTGCACCGCCATGCCGGAGGCTATGGCGTCCGGGTCCGGATCGTTCTGGGTGAGGATCAACACCCGGTCCGCATCCTTGAGCATGCTCCACACCCCAAAAGCCTTCTGCCTGGTGGAGATATCCTTCCATTCCCCGGACAGCCGGGCCCGGGACGATTCCACCATATTCACCACCGACACGTTGGGTCTGGCAGCGGCTTCTGTGGAGACCGGCTTTTCCGTGATGAAAAGGATGGGAGGCGCGGCCCCATGGGGGGGGAAAGCGCAAACCAGCGGGAGGAAAAGGTCTGGATTGCAGGCGCCTATGATCACCCTGTCCTGGGGGGTGATATGCAGACTTTTAATATAGTTTTCGGTCAATTCCACCACATTCGGGATGGCGCCCTGTTCCGCGATGGCCGAGCCTGG
The DNA here is from genome assembly GCA_029879765.1 of Nitrospinota bacterium. Taxonomy (GTDB): domain Bacteria; phylum Nitrospinota_A; class UBA7883; order UBA7883; family UBA7883; genus JAOUMU01. The sequence continues at coordinate 1,219 of JAOUPQ010000172.1, forward strand.
GCGGTATCCTCCCACAGCCACCACCACCTGCTCCCCCTCCCCTGCCGAGGCCAGGCTCATGGCCGTCTGGGAAAGGGTGGAGCAATCGAGAAAAACAAAATATTTCAAATGAAGACCTCCCCTATAAAATTATAGGCCTTCGAGACGGATTTTGCCTTATGGGATTTTACTTCACTCTAATTCGGATTCGCCCCGGAGCGCCGGGCCGTTTAATGAGGGGGGAAGAAAATCATGGCCCAGCCCCCCATCGGCTATCTATCCAGCGTCTCCTGCAGCAACTCGAGCATCAGCTCCACATCATCCAGACACTCCTGGCGGCTGTATGATCGCGCCCGCTGATTCGCCAGGACATGGGAGGAGTAGAAGTTTAGCAATATCCGCAAAAGCCCCCGCAGCCTGCTCTCCCTCTCATCCTGTTCCCTGTGGTCGGCTCTGGCCATCCCCATCCGGGCTGGCCAATCGCTTTTGTCGGGCGCCCATCCTTTTCCATCGAATACCCCACCCACGGGATCCTCGGAAAGATCGCAAATCACGCTCTCGAGCGCCTCTTTCAATCCCGCCGGAGCGCCGACGGGCAGATTGTTTTTTATTACCCTGATTTTTTCTGCCGCATCCGCCGCTTTGCGGGCGAAACCGCAAACAGCTTCATCATGGCCTGCTTCCCCACAAAGCATGTTTATCACCCTTAATGCTCATAATATTTACTGGCTCGCCATTTAACCGGTCGATTTGGCTATCCTGGCGCAATCTGCTAGAATCCACAAAGATAATGGTGGCGCAGGCCCCCGCTGTAGGCGACAAAACGCCACATTTTTCTCTTTTCCGGAGGCCATTATGCTTTGCCACCTTCCGCCATGCAAGATGGCGACATCAGAGAACCGCCAGACGCTTGAAAAGCCCTTCGCCCCACGATGCCCCGCGCGCCCCCTGGCCCGATGGATCGCCCCCCTTGCGGTGGATCCGCAACAGACAATATAATTATACCTAACAGTATCCATGTATATAATGTTATCAGTATACAGATCATCGGTCAACATAATATTTATATGTTTAGTAAAAAAACTGTAAAATACTCCCATGACCAAAGGTATGTTTAAAGAAAGGCTGATGGAAATTGCGCGGCGCCAGAAAAGCGTCAATGATTTCTCCCGAAAGTGCGGCATCTCCAACAGCCTGATGATCTCCTATCTCAATGGCAAATCCTTGCCCGGACTGGAGAACCTGCTGAAAATGGCGGCGGCGGCCCAGGTGAGCGTCCAGTGGCTGGCCAGCGGCCTGGGGCCGGTGGCTGCGGACGCGGAGATGCTGAAGAGCGGGCGGCAACGAGAGGAAGCGGCGCGGCGCCTGGCCATGGTGGAAAAATGGGTGGAGGGGGCCAGGGTTTTGGCTGGACAGCGAATCAGCCCCAACCTCCTGCGGGATATCCACTCCTTCGCCTACCTGAACAATCTGGGTCAGGAGCAGACCGCCGACCTGGTGCTCAAATGGGGATCGGCAGGCAGGCAGGACCGGTCTTTGGACTATGAGCTGTTGCGCCAGGTTGTGCGGACCGTGGAGGAGCTGCTGGAGGAAGCCTGCGTCATGCTCCCCCTGGAGAAGAAAGCGGACATCATCGCCCTGGTATACGAGAGCAGCCTGGGCGATGGCACGGGCGCCATCGACAAAACCCGCGCCCTCAAGCTGATCAACCTGGCGCGATGAACCGGCCCCGGGCCGGGCGCCCGGAGCGTCCCCGGCCTTTGGTTTATTTTTTCTCCAGCATCGGAAAGCCCATCTCCTCGCGCAGGGCCAGATATCCCTCGGCGCATTTGCGGGCGATGGCGCGCACCCGGCCAATATAGCCCGTGCGCTCCGTGACGGAGATGGCGCCCCGGGCGTCCAGCATGTTGAACGCGTGGCTGCATTTCAGGCAGAAGTCATAGGCTGGCAGAACCAGGTTCGCCTCCAGCAGCCGGTTGGCTTCCCGCTCGTATTCATCGAACCATTTAAAGTGCAGCGCCGTGTCCGCATGGTTGAAGTTGTAGTCGGAGAACTCCACCTCGGTCCGGTGGTGCACCTGGCCATAGGTCACCTTGTCGTTCCACTTCAGGTCGTACACGTTGTCGCATTCCTGCAGATACATGGCCAGGCGCTCTACCCCATAGGTGAGCTCTCCTGTGACCGGCTTTAGGTCTATGCCGCCGCACTGCTGGAAATATGTGAACTGGGTGATCTCCATGCCGTCCAGCCACACCTCCCAGCCCAGGCCCCAGGCGCCCAGGGTGGGGGACTCCCAGTCGTCCTCCACAAACCTGATATCGTGGCGTTGCGGGCTGATCCCCAGGTTTTGAAGCGAGCGCAGATACAGCTCCTGAATATCATCCGGGCTGGGCTTTAGCACCACCTGGAACTGGTAGTAGTGCTGAAGCCTGTTCGGGTTCTGGCCGTAGCGGCCATCGGTGGGCCTGCGGGAAGGCTCCACGTATGCCGCATTCCACGGCTCCGGCCCCAGACTCTTCAAGAAGGTATGGGGATTAAAAGTTCCCGCCCCCACCTCCAGATCATAGGGCTGCACGATCAGCGCCCCATACTTGGCCCAAAAGGACTGAAGGTTCAATATCACGTCCTGGAACAGCATTCTTATATAACCCTGGTTTGTTTTGGATGTGAATGAAGCATACAGCCCCCGGCGGCGAATTTCAACATCCCCATGGAAAGTTGAATCCATAAGGTAGCGCTGGCATCTAAAACTTGAGGTTGATATTGAATTCTGGCGAAGATACACTATCGCTTTATTGATATAACCGCCAATTTATGAATGTAGGAGATTTTAAGTAATGGCTGGAAATGTGAGCAAGTTTACTGATGGTGATTTCGAGCAGGTCGTGATCAAATCCGATAAACTGACCATAGTCGATTTCTGGGCGGAATGGTGCGCCCCTTGCCGGATGATAGCCCCCACTCTGGAAGAGCTGGCGGGAGAATATGGCGATAAACTGAGCATTGGCAAGCTGAATGTGGACGAGAACGCGCAGACGGCCACCAAATACGGTATCCGCTCCATCCCCACCCTTCTGTTCTTCAAGGACGGCTCCGTGCTAAAGCAGGTGGTGGGAGTTCGCAGCAAAACAGAGCTCAAACAGGTTATAGACCAGAATCTCTGACCTGATCCCCCCTCCGGGGTCGACAACTATCAGGGCGCATGGCCCAGGTGTTGGGAGATAAACTCCCCGCCAGGGCTTGCGTCGTGGGTCGGCCAGCGGGGGACAAAGCTTCCTTATCGCTCCTTTGGATCCAACGTAAAACCACTTGCATCAAAGATTGGAGAACTGCATGGCCGGCAATATCCTCAGCTTCACCGATGAAGATTTCGAACAGAAAGTCTTGAAGGCGGAGAAACTTACTGTGGTGGATTTCTGGGCGGAATGGTGCTCCCCCTGCCGCATGATCGCCCCCATACTTGAGGAACTTTCCGATGAATACGTCGGCAAGGTGAACATCGGAAAGATCGATGTGGAGGAAAACCGGCTTACCCCCGGCAGGTTCGGGGTTCGCGCCTTCCCAACCCTCCTGTTTTTCCGCGATGGCATAGTCCAGAAACAGATAGTGGGGGCGCAGAGCAAGGCGAAGATAAAAGCGGCGATCGAACAGAGCATGTAGCCTGAGATGGATGGAGCCGGACCTTGCTCCGCAAATCCATGGCTGGCTATTGGCCGCTGTCCCACTCCACCATGTATTTTTCCAGCACCTCCACCGGATTGAGCCCCAGGGCCTGGGCGTAGCATTTCAGGAAACCCTTCATGAACACCGGGGCGGTGAATATGCCCATCTCCTCGTTCTCCAACGCGCTCAAGTATGCCTTCCTTATCTTGGTGTTCTGGGCCAACTGCTCCAGCGAAAGACCTTTGGACAGACGGATATCCCGAAGATTGGCCCCGGATATCATGTTCGGCGAAAAGGCGCCGGAGGTGGACAGCGCTACGGGGGCCACGCCGGAGTGATCCCCCCCCTCGTCCATGACGCCTGAACCCTGGGATGGGCTGTATTCAGTGCGCTTTTCCGGGTCGGACAGGGTGTGGTACGCCCGCTCTATTTTCGCGATCATCTTCTTCCTCTCCTCCAGGCCGATGGCGCCATGGGTGGCCCGGGAGCCTTCCGAATACTGGCTTATGGCGCTGATATACGCCGCATGGATCGATTCTGGCGAGGCTCCCCGGGGGACTTTGAGCAGGTTGTAGTGATCCAGCAAGAACACATCATCCCACCAGGTGGGATTGCACAATCCCACCGCCAGGTTCTGGGTTAGGTTTCGCCCCACCATCTCCAGGCAGGCGGCGGTATCGCTGGAGCCATACTCCTGCAGGAAGGGAACACCCTTGCGCTCCGCCAGCAGCACCCGCTCATCGTAGGGCACGTGGCCCAGAAACTCCACCTTGGGGCCATAAAAGGAGGCCACCGTGTCGCAGAACATCCGCCCCACCAGCAGGTCCTCCCGGCTTCTGGACATATTAAGGATAACTCCCACGGAAAAGGCCTTCAGCCTCCTGCGCATCTCCACGGCATGTCTTCGGTCCTGGATCTCGATCTGCTTTAAAGCCCGTTGAGTGGCGCGGATCAGGTTGCCCGAATCGTCCCCCGCCAGGGTCCTGTCCACAATCGCCTTATATTCCGGTTTCTCCGCCAGCTTTTTGATGCCATGATACACAGCCTGGCGGATCATCATATAGCACCGCTCCAGGGCGGAAGGCTCGGGCGTGATGACGATGGCGCATTTCCCTCCGGAAAAGAGAAGATCGCCCAATTCGGCGCATAATCCCGCTTCCAGATCCACTATCAGAAAATCGAAAGAATCGCTTTTGATGTCACCAAGGGGGGCAAAGCGGGTCGCGCCGCCATCTTCGTTGATCCGGGGTGGACGGGCGATCAGACTCAGGTTGTCGAACGTCGTGGCTCGAAGGCCGGATGGGGCTTTGGTGGCGCCTGGAGGAAACGCCATGGCGCCGGGAACGGCCAACTCCTTGATGCCAAGGGCTGTATGCAGGGAGGGACCCTTCACATCCGCATCGTAAATGGCCGTTTTGTGGCCCTGCCGCGCAAGAAACAGGGCCAGATTTGCGGCCAGAAATGTCTTTCCGGCGCCACCTTTCCCCCCGCATACCGCGCATAAAACATGGGCGCCGTGCATAAGCGCTCCTTCCAGAGAAAACCTGACAGTTTTGCCGCTCTCCCGATAGCGACCGACTTTGAAAACTAATATTACGTCACTGTATTGAAAAATACAAGGTATGCGTTATTTAGCCA
>JAOUPQ010000173.1 GCA_029879765.1 Nitrospinota bacterium
CAGATCCTGCCATTGTCTATCCTGAAAATTCCCAAATTTGCGCCGGTGAACCTGCACGCCAGCCTGCTGCCCAGGTGGCGAGGCGCCGCGCCGATCCATCGCGCGTTGCTGGCCGGGGACTCGGCCACCGGAGTCTGCTCCATGGTGATGGAGGAGGGGCTGGACACCGGGCCGACCATATTGTGCCAGCAGACCCAGATCACCGCCGAGGATACCACAGGAGCGCTCCACGACCGCCTGGCCGGGATCGGCGCCGCCCTGATGACCCGGTCGCTGGTGGAATACGCCCAGGGGAAGATCACCCCTCATGAGCAGGACTCCAACCTGGCCACCTATGCGCCTAAACTGACCAAGGAGGAATTTGTGATCGATTGGGGAGCGCCCGCCGATGAAGTGAGCCGCAAGATCAGGGGCCTGGCGCCTTTTCCGGGGGCCGTAACTTCCCATGGGGGTCGCTTGATAAAGCCGCTTTTCTGTCACCTCTCCCCCGCCGGGGGCCGCCCTGGCCAGATCCTCTCCCTTTCCGAGGATGGGATAACCGTGGCCTGTGGCGATGGGGCGGTGGTGATCACGCAATTGAAGCCGGAAGGGAAGGGGGTGATGGCGGCCCATGCCTATACCCTGGGCCATGGAATAAAAGCCGGAGACGCGCTGGGAAGCTGAACCCAGGGGGGCTAGAATTCGAGCTTGAATCCGGTATCGAGCATCGATTCTATCTCATGGGATGGAACCGCCTTACTAAACAGGTATCCCTGCATCTCGTCGCATTGGGTCTCTTTGAGAAAATCGAGCTGATATCTCGTCTCCACCCCTTCGGCCACCACTTTCATCCCCAGGTCGTGGGCCAGGGTTATGATCGCCTTGGCCACCAGCCGCGAATCCGGGTCGGTTTCCAGATCCATCACAAAAGAGCGGTCCATTTTCACGATATTGATCGGCAGCCTGCGAATATAGTTCATGGAGGAATATCCCACGCCGAAGTCATCCAGGGCGATGTTGAATCCGTCCAGGCGCAGGCGATCCAGAATAGTCTCCACCTTGTCCAGGCTCTTTATGATGGCGCTTTCCGTGATCTCCAGGTCCACATTGACCGGGCTGATTCCCGCTTCCATGGCCGACCGCAGGATCAGCTCGGCGATTTGGGGCTGTTCCAGATCCTTGGCGGAGAGGTTCACCGCGATATTTTTCAGCGGCAGGTTGCGTTGTCCGGCTTTCTGGTTCAGCTGGGCGGTGAAATTCATGGCGGTCTTCATCATCCACCGGTCCAGTTCATACACCAGGCCGATCTCCTCGGCGATCTTGATGAAATCGAAGGAGGCGACCACATTCCCATCCGCCTGCCTCCATCGCACCAGCGCCTCCATCCCGACGATCTCGCCGGATTGCAGGTTCACCTTGGGTTGATAATAGGCCACCATCCCCTTTTCCACGATGGCCCGGCGCAGGCTGTTTTCCAACTCCAGCCGCTTGGCGTACTGCTCGTTCATGGAAGCCTTGAAGAACTGGAAGTTGCCCTTTCCCGTCTCCTTGGCGTGATACATGGCCATGTCCGCCTTCTTGAGCAGATCCTCGGGGGAATTGGCGTCCGAGGGGAAATATGCGATACCCAGGCTGGCGGTGCACACCAGTTCCTCGTTTTCAAAAAGGTATGGAGTGGAAAGCTCCTCCAGAATCCGCTTGCATATCTCCGCCACCTCGAACTCGCTTTCGATATGGTCCACCAACGCGCAGAACTCGTCCCCGCCAAACCGGCTGATCGTGTCCCCTTCGCGAAGACACCCCACCAGGCGCAGCGCCGTTCCCTTCAGCATCAGGTCTCCGGTGACATGCCCCAGGCTGTCGTTGATATTCTTGAAGTTGTCCAGATCCAGGAAGATAATGGCCAGGATGGTGTTGTCTCGCTGGGCGCGGGCCAGGGCCTGTTTGAGCCGATCCAGCAGCAACAGGCGGTTGGGCAGCCCCGTCAGCGCGTCGTGGTACGCCTGATACTCGATCTCTTTCTGGGAGGAGACATACTCGGAGATGTCGTTGAAGATGGCGGCGTATTTCACCGTGGCGCCCTGGTTGTCCTTGATGGCGGTGATGGACAGAAGCTCGGGGTATGCGCGGCCATCCTTGCGCCGGTTCCAGATCTCCCCTTCCCAGCTTCCCTTGGACAGAAGATCGCTCCACATGTTTTCATAAAAACTCCGGTCGTGCTTGCCGGATTTCAGTATTCGCGGATTAAGGCCGATCACTTCGCCAGGCTCGTATCCCGTCATCTCCGTAAAAGCGCGGTTCACCGACTGGATACTAGCCTCGCTGTCGGTTATGACGATCCCCTCCTTGGCGGTGTCGATTATCTTCTGGGCCAGTTGCAGTTTTTCATTTATCTTTTTGCGCTCCGTCACCCTTCCTAGCTGGATGGCTAATCCTTTTATCGCCTCCAACATGGTTTCGTCCGGCTCTTCCATCCCCTTGGCGAAAAACTCCAGCACCGCCGCCGTCTTTTTTCCTTCCAGCACCGGGAAGGCGAACGCCGCCCGCAGGCCCAGCTGGGCCAGGGAGCGATCGCGCACGCAGATGGACCGGGCAAGCATATCCGGCGCCCACACAGGCTGGCCGCTCTCCACCACCCGCCCCGGCAACCCCTCCCCCGGCCCGAACACAAAGGATTCGGCCAGCGTTCGAAACTTGTCCATCAGCCGCTCATCCAGTCCGCATATAAGACCGGAGGAGCGAACGAAATCATCCTGCCCCACAATATACACATGCCCCAGGTCCCACCCGGTGAAATCCCGGATCTTGGTCATGGCGGTCATCATCACATCTTCGGCGGCGCTGGCCTCGTTGGTCTCCACAGCGATATCTTTGAGCATGCGGGTAAGTTCCGTCTTCCGCCGGATCTCCTGCTCCGACTTCAGGCGGCTGGTTACATCACGAAAAATCCCCACAATGATCTTTCTGCCTTCCACATCCGCAAGGCTCACTCCCACCTCCATGGGGACGATCTCTCCGTTTTTTCGTTTAACGGAAACATAGCCTTCCGGCGTGCGGCCACTTTTCACCGCATATTCGAACTTCTTTCTGTATTCCTCCTCCTCCTCCGCAGGATGCAACCGCGACTGATGCATGCCGATCAATTCGTCCCTGGCGAAGCCGGTGGTTTTCTCCGCGCTGGAGTTGGCGTCCAGCAATATCCCGGTTCTGGCGTCGGCCAGGAATATGGCGTCGCCGGCCGCTTCTATGACCGTCCTGTACCGGGACTCGCTGTCCACCAGGGCCTGCTCGGTTCTTTTGCGCTCGGTGATATCCCGCACAAACCCAGCCAGCACTTTCTTCCCCTCCAGTTCCATCAATTTGGCGCTGACCTCCACAGGCATCATGGAGCCGTCCTTGCGGGTATATATCCTTTCAAACACTTGGGGGGCGCCTTCCCTGAGCCTGGAAATGACAGGATTATCCAACTCGGACACCGCATGAGATATCTGGCTAAGATTGGTCCGCAACACCTCTTCCACGGTATATCCCAAGCGGTGGGCGAATATTTCGTTGGCGTCGAGAATCTTGAAGCTCTCCGGATCCACAATGGCGATACCGTCCATGGCGGTTTCGAACAGGTGGCGATATTTCTGCTCCGTCTCCTCCCGCTCCGCCCTGGCCTTTTCACTCTCCGTGATGTCCATGGACATTCCGGCCACCATGGTCGGATTTCCGGACTTGTCGGGCAGGGGGAACTTGTGGGTGATAAAAAGCCGTCGGCTTCCCTTGACGGGGACCCATTCCACCACTTCCTTGCCATGTCCACTGGCCAGCACCTCATGGTCCACCTTGCTCATGCTCTCTGCTGCGGCTTCCGGCCATAGCTGCGCCGATGTCTTCCCCTCCACCTGGTCCCGACTTAGCGAGCTCAGCTCCTCCCAATGCTGGTTGACATATCGATATCGCCCCTCCGAGTCCTTGATAAAAGCCACCACCGGCGCGTTCTTCATGAAGATTTCGAACTTCCCTGCGTCATCGGCCAAAATGTTGAGCCGTTTGGCGCGGGCGCTGGCGGCCATGATCGCCCGTCGCAAGCCCTGGGGGTTAAGTTCGTTCAGCATCAGGCAGTCCGCCGCCCCCAGGGCGAATGCTTCCCTGGCGCCGACCTGGTTTTCCTTGCCGAAAATCACCAGTATGGGCAGTGAACCTCCTGCGTTCTGGGAAAGCCACGCCTTGGCTCCCCTGCGCCAGAACAGCGCGATGGCGTCCGCCGGTTTCCCCTCGATATCCAGTTGGGTTTCCTCCACCAGGTCGAAGATCTTCTTTCCTGGTTTCAGTATCCTGCCACGAAGAAGCTTAAGATCCTTCGGAAGGAAATTGGCGGTAAGTATTCTATGCATCAACAATAACTATCCCGGTTATCGCACTTTGCGCATGCAAACGCTTTCGCGCAGACTATGAGCAACTCTAACTCTATACAAAATCCAAAACTGAGTCTGGAGCCCGACTAACTGGCTGATTCTAACATCGTAGCTTAACTTTGAACGCTATTACAAAACAAATACTGGAAAATGGCAACAACGCAGAAACTTACAAACCCGCCATTTCTTCTTTCCCTGCGGCCTCCAGGGCCGCGCCGACGAGGGATTTAAGATCCCCCAGATAGTCTATGGACAGCGACACATACCCCAGGCCCACCGTCCCCCCTTGCACATTTCCGATCATCACCTCGAACGGGAAGTTGGCCGGATCCTCCACCTTGATATCCAAACTTGTGTTCCCGGCCCGGGCCTGCGCCCTGGTGATGGTTTGCACTATTTCGTTGTTTGGCTCCCTGCGGGTGGCCACATCCAGCAGGATCGATTCGGGCCCGGCGCCGTGGGGCAGCCACTGGATGTCCAGTTTGTAATTCCCCTTCATTATGGGGGTGTAGGGGCCCCATATGTTCGACCGAGGACCCAGGACCAAACCAGCCTCAGGGACATGATCCAGATGGAACTGGCTATACTCATAGTTCCTGGTCATCAGGCTCCTGAAATATTGATCGTTCCACCCCGCCAGGTTCTGAAACGTCCATTCCTCCCGGGGGCGCCGGGTCATGGTGGCGAAAAGGGGGGGGTATTCTTCCTTCAGTTTCCGGGCGGCTTCCAGCCTCTGCTCCTTCGTGGCGCCCAGCGCCATTATCCTCAGCAGGGCATATGCGGAACCGGACTTCTTATACTCCTCCAAAGCCGCCGTCCTGTCGCCGGCATCCATCATCAGGTCCCCCAGGTCGTCATGTTTCGCCGCCAGGATCCACACCGCGTCCTCTTCGGAGTGGGCGTCCACCTGCACGTAGTTCCCTTCCATGAGGAAGGTGCGGTTCTCCTGCGTGGGGGCCACGAACATGGCCGACTCGCCCGGCTTGAGCTTTTTGCCAAAGGTCGCGCCGCCGATACACAGGCTGATCACGTTATCCTTCAGGGAGCTGTTCCGCACCCACACCGCGATATTTTCCGTGGCCTCCTTTGCCATGATCAACCGCCGGATATCGAAGATTTCCGCCTCCGGCCCCGTGGCGAACACCCGCTCCGTCACCACCACCTCCTGCGAGGCGGGGAATATGGTGGCCACCGGACGCTGGGAGGGAAAATGGGCGGTGGGGAAAAGCATCGGGTTGCCCTTGTGGATTATTATGTAGTGGCGCGCGTCGCGGTGCAGCACATACGCCCATCGATCCGGCCCGGTATAAACTTCCCGGATCTTCCGCCGATCGCCTTCATACATCTTGATCAGATCCTTGGGGCCCAGCACATCGGCGTGGTAATCCAGGTTTTCCCCCATCCAGTCGTGGGCCACCTTGAAGGTGGGGGGCAAGGACCAGTATGATGTGTCCTGCAGCCCCTGATACGCGCCCCAGAACCCCAGGGCAGCCAGGAGCCCCCCCCGGGCCATGCGGGAGGGAACATGCTTCAACCCATCGAGCAATCCTATGGACACAGCCAGCAGGAGCAGGGGGATCAGGTTCAGGTAATGGAAAGGGGCGCTGTTGGGCTTTGTCAGCCGCCCGATAAGGATGAACAGAACAGGACTGGCCCACAGGAAGACCAGGCTCCATCGATGCTTCCACGCCACAAAGCCCAGCGCCGCGGCGCCAAGCCACAATGGGATCGGATCCAGCAATCCACGGATGGCCCAGAAATGGTAATCCAGGTGGGTGAACAGCACCTTGAAATGGTTCCACAAGGTGTTGCTCTCCGGGGAGAAGTCACCCAAACCCCGGGGCCGGGTCATGAAATAGAGCCTTTTCATCACATGGTCGAACCTGGCGGCCGGATCGACGAACAACGTGGGATGCGCCATCAGCAAAAACGCGCCGAAGGCCACCAGCATCTTGACAGGCTTGTCCAGGTTGCGCTTGAAATCGCTCCATGTGGGATGCAGCCGCAGGTATATGAACCCTACGTAGATGAAGCTGAGGACCCCGT
>JAOUPQ010000022.1 GCA_029879765.1 Nitrospinota bacterium
TCCATATTTGGGATCGTCAAAGTTGGCGCCACGGCCGGGGTGCGGCTTGGTGCCCACTTCGAATCTGGCCACTCTTTTGCGCTCCTTGGTGTCGATAACCACCATGGTGTCCTTCATGTTGGCCGCGGGCATGAAATACCTGTGATGCCTGTCCCAGCCACCGTCATGCAGGAAGCGCTCGCCCTCGATCATGGTGATCTTCAGGTTCTCGATGTCGGAGTAGTCCACCAGCCAGATGAAGCCGGTTTCCTTGATGTTACAAACCCATTCCGGGGTGTAGTGCGAGGAGACGATAGCCGCCACGCGAGGCTCCGGGTGATACTCCTGGGTATCAAAGGTGTAACCGCGGGTTCCAACAATTTTCTTCGGCTCCAGGGTCTGTCCGTCGAGGATGACCATATGAGGAGGCCAGTAGCAGCCCACGATGGCCAGCTTGTCTTCGTAACCCTTGAACTTGGAAGTGTCCACAGAGCGGGCTTCCGCGCAAGGCTTGGCGGTGGCCACCAGGCTCGGAACCTTGGTGAACAGGTCGATCATTCCGACTTTTCCATCTCGGCCGATGATGAAGAAATAGCGGCCGGAAGCGGAAGAGCGAAGAATGTGGGTCGCGTAACCGGAGTCCACGCGGGCCAGGATCTCCTTGGTGTCGCCATCGATGATGACGATCTTGCCCGCATCGCGCTCCACAACGCCGAAGTAGTTCTGCCAGTTGCGGTTATGCTGCGGCTTGGACGGCCGATCTTTGGGCGCAACCAGAAGATTCCAGCTCATCTTGATCTGACCCATGGAAATCTCTGGCGGAGCTACCACTTCCTCCTGGAGGAAGCGAGCCAAAAGGCTGGTTTCCGCCCTTGTCAAGGCGCCCTGCTCGCCCCAGTTGGGCATGCCGCCAGGGGTGCCGCCCCAGATGATCTCTTCCAGGGCCTCGGTGCCCATTTCCTGGGTCCTTTTGGGCAAAAGGCTCGGGCCTGTGGCGCCTTTGCGCAAGGTGCCGTGACAGCCGGTGCAGATGTTGAAATAGATCTTGCCGGCCTGAGCGACCTCAGCCTCTGTCAGCTTGAGATCCGATGCAGCGGAGCTGCCTGTGAGCGCAAGGGACAAGACGAAAATCGCCCCCAGCAAAAACGAACTGATGCGTGTCCTAAGTTTCATGAGTGTGTTCCCCCTCCTTCTTTGTAGATAGAAGTGTCAACGAATAATTGACATTAAAAATTTCCGTCTATTTTTAATGCTTTCGGCCTTTTACTATTATGACTTATGTCATGTTTGTCTCAATCTAAGGTATGTTTTCAGCTTTAGACACTGACCCAAAATCCGGATTTATGCCCAAAATTGTATCGAAACATTTGTTTACTTTGAAAAGAGGCTTGGAGAATCAATTGGATGGGGATTTTTACTTTTTAAACAGCCTGTTGTGGGATGTTTGCCTGTTGTTCATATAATAAAAAAGGTTTAAACCATATAAATAATGTATGCGCCGGATCAGGGGGCATGGCTGGAAGGAGTAATCGGGTTAGGTTGCACACGTTAATAAGCATTGTCGGGGTTGAGGAATAGTTTCCAGTCCTCAATCTGGCGAATACAAAGAGAACTTTTATCACCATTCAGGATTTGTCTAGACCAGAAAGGGCAGGGGGGCAAATGCGTTGTTTCGAAAATGGAGCCTTGCGGGTATCATAGGGAAAAATTACATGGCGATTATCAGTATGACGTTTCGATTGGCCATAGCCCAGGTCAACCCGACCGCCGGGGCCCTGGTTGCAAACTCCGGTCTTGTCCAGAGCGGGATAGAGAAAGCCAGGGCCGCGAAGGCGGATCTGGTGATATTCCCGGAGCTTGTTATCTCTGGCTATCCGCCGGAGGATCTGCTCGTCCGTCCATCCTTCATAAGGCGGTGTCAGGAGTCACTGGAAAGCCTGGCCGGGGATATTTCCGGAGTGGTGGCCCTGGTGGGAGCGCCGGTAATGTGGCAAGGGGCGCTGCGCAACGCCGCCGCCGTGCTGGCCGAAGGGAAAGTGGCGGCGGTTATCACAAAGACAGAGCTGCCGAATTATGGCGTGTTCGACGAGAAAAGGTATTTCACTCCTGGAGACAACGGTCCTCTGATAAAAATTGGCCCCGCCACCATCGGTGTGACGATCTGCGAGGATATATGGGTGGATAACGCTCTTCTGGAAAAGCAGGTGAAGGATGGCGCCAACCTGCTGGTCAATATTTCCGGTTCTCCATATAGGGAAGGAGTCTTCGAGTTTCGGAAAAGCAAAGCGTTGTCCGCAGCCAGAAACCTGGGGGCGCCCTTCGCATATTGCAACATCGTCGGGGGCCAGGACGAGCTTATATTCGATGGAAAATCATTTGTCCTCGACCATGATGGAAAGACCATGGCCGTCATGGAACCCTTTGCCGAGGATTTCATGACCATAGATTTCTCCGGTCCATTTGAGGAAAGGGAACTCCATAGAGAGACGATAACAATCCCTCCTTCCGGGGAAATAAAAACTCCGTCCGAACAAAGAACCAGGAAGGTTATTGTGGACGGGGACGAGGATATCTACGAGGCGCTGGTTCTGGGTACCAGGGATTATGTACTAAAGAACGGTTTTTCCGGTGTGGCGGTGGCTCTTTCCGGCGGGATAGATTCGGCCCTCACCTGCGCCATCGCCGTGGACGCCCTGGGCCCCGACAGGGTGGCCGGATTCCTGATGCCGTCACCATATTCCTCCCGGGGGTCGGTGGACGACGCGCAGAAACTGGCCAATAACCTGGGGATAAAGACCGATATACTCCCCATCGGCCCGGCCATGGAGGTGTTCGAGCATACGTTGGCGGATATTTTCGCGGACAAAAAGCCGGACGTGACCGAGGAGAATATCCAGGCCCGCATCCGGGGAAACCTGATGATGGCCATCTCCAACAAGATGGGGCTGCTTGTCCTCACCACCGGAAACAAAAGCGAGACCGCAATGGGATACTGCACTCTATATGGAGACATGGCCGGGGGTCTGGCCGTTATCAAGGATCTATATAAGATGAAGGTCTACGATCTTTCGCGATGGCGGAACAGAAAAGCCGGATTCGACCTGATCCCCAGGGAAACTATAGAAAAACCCCCCTCCGCCGAGCTGCGACCGGACCAGAAGGATACCGACTCCCTGCCGCCATACGAAGCGCTGGACCCCATATTGAAAGAATATATCGAACACGACCGGGGAGCGGGGGAGATAATAGCCATGGGGCACGACTCCGGTACAGTCCGAAGAGTTATCCGGCTGGTGGATCTGAACGAATACAAACGACGTCAGGGACCCATCGGACTTAAGATCACCGCCAAGGCTTTTGGGCGGGACCGCCGTTTGCCGATCACATCCAGGTATCGGGAGGAGTGAACGCGCCAAGGCCGCAGCGAAAGGCGGCTGATCGTCGATGCTGATCACCTGGCCCAACTTTATCCTTCCCTTCGGTCCTCTTCCCTCTGTGCGTAAATAAGTAAGCATATATACGACCGAAAGGATTGTCATCTTGTAAGCGGATTTGCGCAGAATATTGAAAAGTCATCCACATTTTTTATCTTTGCGCAAATGACCGGTTTGATGATAAATTGAATCCACGGCTTTTTTGCCGAGGTAGAATGGATAAGCTGGTGCTTTTCGGAGACTTTTCCCTCAAGCCCGCCCACCCTGATTCTGGTTTTCCAGTATGAGGCTTTGTAAATCCCATTTAGCTTTGATATATTTATAATAATGCAAAAAACAAGAGATATCGGCAAGCTCAAGGAAATCGCCAAAAACTTGAGGAAGGATATCCTGAGGATGCTCCACACCGCAGGCAGCGGCCACACAGGAGGATCCCTTTCCGCCATAGACATTCTGGCAACGCTCTATTTCTCCCGGATGCGCCACTCGCCGGACCCTTCCTTTTCCGGACCCAGGGACAGGTTCATCCTCAGCAAAGGGCACGGCGCGCCGGCCCTGTATGCGGTTTTGGCGGAAAGCGGTTATTTTGACAAGAAACATCTGATGACTCTCCGGAAGATGAATTCCATCCTCTCCGGCCACCCCTATTCCCCCTCCACTCCTGGAGTGGAGGTGTGCACCGGCTCCCTGGGCCAGGGGCTATCCATCGCCAATGGCATGGCCATGGCCCTGAAGCTGAACAAGACGGACGAGAAGGTGTTCTGCATGATGGGTGATGGGGAAACCCAGGAGGGGCAGGTGTGGGAAGCGGCCATGACCGCCGCCCACTACAAGCTGGATAATGTCACCGCCTTTCTGGATAACAATGGCCTGCAGATCGACGGCGTGGTGAAAGACATAATGGGCATCGAGCCTATCGGCGATAAATGGCGAGCGTTTGGATGGGAAGTCTTCGAGATCGACGGCCATGATTTTGGCCAGATCCTCGACGCCCTGGACAAGGCGGACCGGACCAAAGGAAAGCCTTCTCTCATATGGGCGCACACTGTGAAGGGCAAGGGGGTTTCCTTTATGGAAAACAAGGTTGGCTACCATGGCAAGGCGCCGGATAAAGATGAACTGGACAGGGCCATGGCGGAACTGGACGCGGCATAGGAATATATGTGATGACGGAAGTTAAAATGAAATCTCTTCGCGACGCCTATGGCCAGGCTCTGGCCGAACTGGGCGCGGAAAACGAAAATATAGTGGTGCTCGACTCGGATCTTTCCGGCTCCACCAGGACATCGGTGTTCGCCGCCCGGTTCCCCGAAAGGTTCTTCAACATGGGAGTGGCGGAGCAGGACATGATCTCCACCGCGGCGGGGCTGGCGGCGGCGGGGAAGATTCCCTTCGCGTCCACCTTCGCCGTATTCGCCTCCGGGCGGGCGTGGGACCAGGTGCGCCAGTCTGTGTGCATGGGCAGGATGAACGTCAAGATCGTGGCCTCCCATGGCGGGATAACCGTGGGAGAGGATGGGCCCACCCACCAGGCGCTGGAGGATATAGCCCTGATGCGGGTTATGCCCAATATCAGTGTGATCGTCCCCGCAGACGCCCACGAGACCGCCGCGGCGGTTCGGGCCGTGGCCGGGATTGATGGGCCTTTTTATATCCGCACCGCCAGGGATAAATTCCCCGTTTTGTTGCCGGAGGATTTTTCGTTCACTCCCGGCAAGGGGACGCTGCTGCGCGAAGGATCGGATGTGGCGATTGTCGCTTGCGGTATAATGGTGAGCAAGGCGCTGGAAGCGGCCGAGCTCCTCTCTGCCGAGGGGATATCCGCCGCTGTGGTGAATATGTCCACCATAAAGCCGCTGGACGAGGAATTGACTCTTTCCCTGGCTGCCAGCGCCGGGGCGATAGTCACCGCCGAAGAGCATTCGGTTATCGGAGGGCTTGGCTCGGCAGTGGCCGAAGTGATATCGGAAAACGACCCTGTCCCAGTGGTTCGTGTGGGGATGAGGGCCGCGGTGGGTTCTTCCGGCAAGCCGGATGAGCTGCTGAACAAATTCGGCATGACCACCGAAATGGTGGTCAGCGCGGCGCGCAAGGCCACCGGAATGAAAAAAGAAAAGGCGCCTGGCAGGAGCAGGACGGTGCTGTCCGGCTGATCCTCTGCCCCTTTGGGTTGGAGTCCGATCTGTTGGTCGATATACTGTATTGAATTTTAAAAGGATTTGAAATGTCTCGAAAATATTCCCTGTTGGCTGTAGGAGCCGCGTTTTTCTCCGGCCTTTTTCTGGCTTTGGCCATGTTGTCCAACAATGTGATGGCAGAGGTTAAAACCTATGACAATCTGGAGACCTTCGCCAACATCATCTCCCTGGTGGAACAGAACTACGTGGATAACGTGGAAACCACCAAACTGGTGGAAGGCGCCATAAACGGCATGTTGCGGAGCCTGGACCCCCATTCGAGCTATATGACCCCGGAGATGTATAAGGAAATGCAGGTGGAGACCGAGGGGGAGTTTGGTGGGATAGGGATAGAGATCACCATCAAAGATGATCTGTTGACCATCGTGGCGCCTATCGAGGACACCCCCGCGTGGAAGGTGGGCCTGCAGGCAGGAGACAGAATCGTGCGAGTGGACGGGGAATCCACTTTTGACATGAGCCTTATGGAGGCTGTGCGAAAGATGCGCGGGAAAAGGGGAACCGAGGTGGTGATCACCATCGTGCGTGAAGGGTTCGACCAGCCGAAAGATTTCACCATCATGCGTGACGTCATCCATGTGACCTCCGTGAAATACCAGATGCTTCCCGACAAATGGGCCTATGCCAAGGTAAGAAGCTTCAGCAAGGATACGGCCAACGACCTGGAGACCGCTTTGAACACCATGAAAACCGAAGGCTTCAAGGGGCTGGTCCTGGATCTGCGGAACGATCCGGGCGGTTTGTTGAATCAGGCGGTGGCGGTGTCGGAGCTGTTCCTGGACAAAGGGGAGATGATAGTCTACACCCGTGGGCGGATGCCGAACCAGAACATGGAATTCACCTCGGAGCGGAAGATCAAGGATAACGATTATCCGATGGTGGTGCTGGTGAATCGCGGCTCGGCCTCGGCCTCGGAGATCGTGGCCGGAGCGCTGCAGGACCTGAAAAGGGCGTTGGTGGTGGGCACCCAGACCTTCGGCAAGGGCTCTGTGCAGACCATAATTCCGCTGGCGGAAAATTCCGGCCTGCGGCTGACAACGGCCCGCTACTATACCCCCCTGGGGCGGCAGATCCATGAAATAGGAATCACCCCGGATATTGTCATCGAACAGCGAGCGCCGGAGATCGCGCCCGATACAAGCGGGCCTTCGGTGAAAGAAAAGATCAAGGCCAAGGTGAATGGCGATAATGGCCATGGCGCCGACAAGCCCAAGGAAGAGGCGGCGCCCGCCAGGAAAGAAGAGGAGACCAAGGAGCAGACCAAGCCCTCGGCTGTGGACCTGGAGAAGGACTACCAGCTGCAGCGGGCCATCGGTGTGCTAAAGAGCTGGGAGCTGATCAACAAGATCAGCGACAGAAGCGTGAGCGCCGTCAAACCGTAAATTCCACGGAGTTGGAACAGGTAATCTGAAAAACTATTGAGGTGAAATGGCAGGCGGCCGGAGCCGGAAAACAAGAAAAAGGGGAACCAGGAAAAAAGCCTGGTTCAACTGGAAGAAGTTCTGGACCCGGCGCAGGGCGCGGATAGCTAGGGTATCGGCTTATATACTGGCCATTTTTGCGGCAGGTATCCTCGTTGGGGTTTATTCGATTAAAAGCGAGAAGGACATGCTCGCCTCAAATAGCGAAAGCCCCGTTTTGTCCCCGGCCCCTCTTGTGAAAAAGAGCGCGCCGGTTCTGGCCAGGGAAAAAGGGCGCCAGGCGCAAAAGCTGGAAAAAGCCCCCCCTCCCAGGCCCGAGCCTGCTCCAGAGCCGAAGGCTTTGCCCACAATAGCCCCTCCCAGGCCAAAGAGCGAAAATAGGAAGGTATTGGCCAGCATTCCGCCTCTGCCACACTTGTCCGAATCCCGCCATGGGGTAGCTGCCATCATCATAGACGACATAGGCCAGAGCATGGAGGCTGTGGAAAGGCTGCTGGCCATCGGATTGCCGATCGCCATTTCCGTCCTTCCACACCAGGCCTACTCCCGACAGGCGGCCATCCGGGCGGGGGAAAAAGGACAGGTGGTGATGCTCCACCTTCCCATGGAGCCCAGGTCCAAGAATAACAATCCCGGACAGGGCGCGCTATATTCCTTCCACGATGGGCCCACTTTGCGAAGGCTTTTCGCCGAGGATATCCAGTGGGTGCCGGGAGCGGTGGGGGTGAACAACCATATGGGATCCCGGTTGACGGAGATAGGAGAGAGCATGGCGCCACTCATGGAGGAGATGCGCTCCAGAGGGTTGTTCTTTGTCGATTCCAAGACATCTTCCGCCTCTGTGGCGTCCAAGGTGGCCCAGGGGATGGGAGTCCCCTGGGCGGACAGGGATGTGTTCCTGGACAACGACCGGGATGTGGCGAAAATAATCAAGGCGCTGGAGCTTCTGACCGCAAGGGCGCTGAAGAACGGCGTGGCGGTGGGGATAGGCCACCCATACCCGGAGACGATCCGGGCGCTGGAGATATACGCGCCAAAGATGGCCGCCCAGGGGGTGGCCCTGGCGCCTGTCACAAAGCTTTTGCAGGTCGGCTCGGAAGGGGGAGGCGCCCGGGCCAGCCATGGCGAGGCTTCCTGCGTGGGGAACGCCTGCTAATAAATTTTTTGCGGCATCTTGTTGGGTTACACACCCCTTGTGTCCCGGCGCCGCTGACTGGCTGTTGCTTTATCCCCCCTGGCGGGTGGCGCTCCATTTTCCATGGGTCGTCAGGGAGGGATCCTCGGCGCAGAAGGCCACATCCCCCTCCATCTGGTTGGCTGTGTCCACAGCGCCCATGACCGAGCCGGTGAATCTATATGTGCATGGGCCGCATTTCGCGGCGAAACAAGGGAGATGGAATACTATTTCTGCGCCGGATATGGATCCTGAGCCGGACCGCGTTCCTCCCGATGTCCTTACGGAGGTGATGTCGAACTCCGCGCCGTTTTGCACAATGGTCCAGGTGGCGTACAAGGGGTCGTTGGTGGGCGCTTCGTATGTTTCCGATGCGCTCCATTTCCCTGCCAAGTTAATCTGCTGCTGGGCGGAGCCGCAAGACGCGCCCAAAACCCAGGCGACCAGCACAATTAGCGCCGAGTCCAGCCTGGCCGATGTCATGGGACGCAATGACTTGCCCCTCCATTCCCCAGGTCAGTGGCTGTCCGCAGAGTCACAGGGTCACTTTTTCACTTCTTCGCTGGCGTAGGTGACCAGGGAATGGACCGGGTATTTGGCCAGTTTATCGCGCCCCGGCAGGAAGGTGAGCTCCACTATACAGGCCAGTTCCTGGACCGAGGCTCCAGCCCGCTCCACCAGTTTGGCCGCCGCCTCCAGGGTGCCGCCGGTGGCCAGCAGATCGTCCACCACCACCACGTTCTGCCCGCTCTTCACCGCGTCTATATGCATCTCCATAGTATCGGTTCCATACTCCAGCTCATACGACTCCTGGTATGTCTTGTATGGCAGTTTGCCGGGCTTGCGGATTACGGCCACTCCGGTTCCCAGAGCATAGGCCAGGGTAGAGGCAAGCAAGAATCCCCTGGCCTCCACGCCCACGAATATGTCCGGCTTTTTGTCTATGTAGCGGTACACCAGCATGTCGATGGCGCGGCGGAAGGCCACCGCATCGGCGAAGAGGGTGGTGACATCGTAGAAAAGAATTCCTTCCTTGGGGAAGTTTGGAATTTCCCTTATCGATTTCTTTATTTGCTCGGGCATTGGGCTCTCTCTTGTAAAAACAGGTTTATTCATGCCGGGGTGGAAATATGATCATCCTTCTCCCGCCTGGTGTTGAGGAAAAAAAGATACCATGTCCTCTCATGGTTTGCCATAATTTATCTTCTTGTTCATGTTCGGCGCCCACCGGCGCGATATATGCGGAAATTGAAGTATGTTGAAAAAATCCCTGATCATTACATTTGCTCTGCTGGCCGTGGCGGCTTCTTCTGTCTCCGCCCAGATTATGAGCAGTTCCAACGTTGTCCAGTTCCGGTTCGTTCCTGGCCAGGATATCTATCTCCCGGGCAGTTCGTTCCAGATGGTTTTCGAGGTGACGGTGAAGGACGGGTGGCATACCCAGTCGGACAAGCCGGACATGGATGGATTGGTGCCCACCCAGCTTGTGGCCACCTCCCAGGAGGCCATTACCTTTGGCCGGGTGAGCTATCCGCCACCGGTCATGGAGAAATTCGAGTTCTCGGAAAAACCACTGCCCACATTCAAAGGAAAGTTTTTCATCACCCTCACCGGCGCCGTGCCAGCTGGGATGGCTCCTGGCGAATACCAGGCCGTCGCCAGGCTGCAGGCCCAGGCGTGCGATGACGCATCGTGCATCGCCCCGGCGTTTCTGGAAACCCAAATCCCCATAAAGGTGGCGCCCGCAGGCGCAGAGGTGCGGCGCCTGAACGACGATGTGTACACCACGGCCGCCGCGTCCATGGCCAGCGTTGGCGATGGGGACGGGGAGGGGATGGGTAACATCGGGGGATACATCCAGAGCAAGGGGATGTTTCTTACATTCATTCTGATATTTCTCGGGGGACTGGCGTTGAACCTGACCCCATGTGTATATCCCCTCATCCCGATAACGGTTTCTTTCTTTGGTGGAACGGGACAGGAGGACAAGGTTCGTCTGGGGTTCAAGGCGCTCTCCTATTTTCTGGGGATGACGGTCATGTATTCCTCTCTGGGGGTGGTGGCGGCGCTGACCGGAGGGATGTTCGGGGCGATGCTGCAACACCCGGTGGTGGTGATTTTCCTGGCCGCCGCCATGGTGGCGCTCTCTCTTTCCATGTTCGGGCTGTATGACATCCGGATTCCAGACTCGTTGAGCCAGGTGGGGGGGGAGAACCGGAAGGGGATGATCGGGGCCTTTCTGATGGGGCTGACCGCAGGGATCATAGCCGCGCCGTGCATAGGCCCCTTCGTGCTGGGTCTGCTCACCTTTGTCGGCGAGCGGGGGGATCCTGTGCTGGGATTCACCATGTTCTTCACCCTGGCCGCGGGATTGGGGGCGCCTTATGTGGTGCTGGCGATGTTTTCCGGCGGGATCTCCATGCTTCCCCGCTCCGGGATGTGGATGGTGTGGATCAAGAATGTGTTCGGCTTTATCCTGCTGGGGATGGCGATATATTTCCTCCAGCCGCTGATCCCGGAGTCGGCCTATATTCCTGTGTGCGCCATATTTTTGGCTCTTTCCGGGATATACGTCGGCTTCTTTTCCCGAGTCTCCGGCTCCGGATGGAAATTCAAAACCATGCAGGGCGCCGTGGGGGTTGGCGCCGTGGTGGCGGGAGTGTTTCTGTGGGCTTCGGCGGGCGCCCCCACAGGGCCTGGGATGAATTGGGAAAAAGCGACTTCCCATTCGCTGGCCAGAGCCAAGGAACAGAAGGTGGCGGTGGTCATGGATTTCACCGCGGACTGGTGCATCCCATGCAAGGAACTGGAGCATTTCACGTTCAGTGATCACAGGGTGGCGCAGGCTTCAGAAAAACTGCGCCCCTTGAAGGTGGACCTGACCAAGACCGGTGATCCGGAGGCGGAAGAGCTGAAGAAAATCTACCAGGTGTTGGGTGTCCCCACGGTGATATTCATCGACTCCACGGGAAAGGAGATCAAGGATCTGCGGTTTGTCGGTTTTGTGGACGCGGATTCGTTCCTGGAACGAATCTACAAGCTTCTGGGCGCCTCGTGAGCTGGGGGGAGGAGTTGCCGGAAAGTTTGACGAGCGCCATGAGGAGGTATAGTATTCATGTGTAGACACAATATCTTCCGGATAGGGGTGAACATATGGGGGGAATGGTAATAACCGGCAATCTGGCCATTGTTCTGGGTGGAGGCAGGGGCGCCCGTCTGTATCCTTTGACCAAGGAGCGGTGCAAACCGGCCGTGCCTCTGGGGGGTAAATATCGGCTTATCGACATTCCCATCAGCAACTGTATAAACAGCGGCCTTCGGGATATCTATATCGTCACCCAATTCCAGAGCGCATCGCTAAACCAGCACATCGCCAGGGCCTACAACATGGATGTCTTCTCCAGCGGATTCGTCAGTGTGCTGGCCGCTTCCCAGACGGATTCTGGGATGGAGGACTGGTTCCAGGGCACGGCGGACGCCGTGCGCAAGTGCCTGGGATTGATGAACCTGAAAAGGTACAAAAGAGTGGTGATCCTCAGCGGCGACCAGCTTTATAAAATGAACTATCAGGATATGCTGCGGACCCACCTGGCCCGGGGAGCGGATTTCACGATCAGCGTCCTGCCGGTGACTCGGGACAAAGTGGACGCTTTCGGGATCATGAAGGCGGACAAGGATATGCGGATAACCGACTTTGTGGAAAAGCCGAAGGATCCTCAGGTCGTGGATGAGTTCCGCCTGTCCGATGGTCAGAATGAAGGGCAAGCAGGGAGCGGGGGAAAGAACTGGCTGGCCAGCATGGGAATATATGTATTCGAGACCGAGGTGTTGCTGGAAGTGCTGAAGGATAAGAGCAAGATAGATTTTGGAAAACATGTCATTCCCGACGCCCTGGGCAAATATAAAGCGGTGGCTCATAGCTTCGATGGATATTGGGAGGATATAGGAACCATCGGAGGGTTCTTCGAGGCGAATATATTGCTGGGAGCCCAGAAACCTCCTTTCGACTTTTTTGGGGGCGAGCATGAGCGGATATACACAAAGCAGCGTTTTTTGGCCGCCTCCCGGTTCATGGGCGCCAGGATTTCCGAATCGGTAATCAGCGATGGGTGCTTCATCGACGAGGGAACGGAGATACGAAACTCGGTGATCGGCATCAGGTCCACCATCGGCAAGAGCGCGCTGATCGAACAGGCGATTGTGATGGGGGCCGATTCCAAAGAGAGATCCGGGGTGCAGGATCAAACCATGACTCCTGGGATATGCGCGGAAGTGGTGATCAAACGGGCGATCCTGGACAAGAATGTGCGGATCGGCAAAGGCTCGAAGATTATCAACAAGGACGGGGCGATGGAGAAGGATGGGCCGGGGTACTACATTCGGGAGGGTGTGGTGGTCATTCCAAAAAATACGGTGATTCCTCCCGGGACAGTAATTTGACATTCAACTTGATTATTCATAAGGCCTGGGCCGGATGGCCGGATAGTGAGGATATGTATGTCTGCTGATTGGGATGAAAAATTCACTATTGGCATCGAAGAATTCGACCAGCAGCACAAGAAGCTTTTCGGGCTGATAAACGAACTGGAAACCAGTGTACGGCAGGGCAATAGTCGCTCGGTGATGAGCAAGGTGGTGGATGAGCTTTTGCACTATACCCTGACCCATTTTTCCCAGGAGGAAAAAACGCTGCTGGAAAATGGATATCCAGACTATGAATACCATTTGCAGGAGCATAACGACCTGTTGGGGCAGGTCCGCGAATTCAAGAATAACCATGATGCTGGCAAAAGTGTGATCACCATGGAGCTTATGGGCTTTTTGGTGAACTGGCTGACAAACCACATAAACCAGACCGACCGCAAATATGTCCCGTTTCTGCAAAAAATTAACAAATAGATGAGGGCTTCCCATGCCTTGCATCCCCCCCGGTTCTGCAATTTATTGACAAATTCTAAATAATTGATATGATAATATACTTGAAGAACGGATGTTCGTTTTGCATGAGCCCGGCCCCGGAGAGGGGCTTGCGAGGGGTGTCAACAATTTGGAGGTTGTGCAGACTATGATGAGCCTGCTGGATCACTTGAGGGAGCTTTTCGAAAAGGGTGGGCCGGTGCAGTATGTCATCCTGGTGGCGTCTATATATGGCGGGATCCTGGTGTTCGAGCGCTGGCTCAAGTACCGTTCCCTGTCCAGGCGGGCGGAGGATCTTCTGGCCATGGTGTATGAAGTGTCGGAGATCGGCGAGGATGACATGGCCAGGATGGACAAGAGTGACCCCATGGGCAGGATAGCGTGGATTGCCTGGGATAACAGGAAGCTGGGCCGGGAGGGGATGCAGGAAAAGGTGCGGGTTCGCTTCTCCACGGAGGAACTGTACATATTGCGTCGGCTGGGCGCTGTTGCCACTATCGGTTCGCTGCTGCCCATGGTGGGGCTGCTGGGCACCGTCGTCGGCATGATCGTGGCATTCAACGCCATCGCCGTCCATGGCACGGGCGACCCGAAAATCCTGGCCGATGGCATATCCCAGGCGCTGCTGACCACGGAGGCTGGGCTGATTACCTCCATTCCGCTTTTATACCTCCACCAGAGCCTGACGGAGATGGCGGACCTGATTACCAGGAAAATGGACACTTTCTCCACGCATCTTATACAAGTGATCCCTAATTCGTAACCGGCGTCGCCGCTAGAGGCTCACATAATGTTTTACAAGAAGAGGCCCAGGGAAAAGCCGCAGATCGCCATGGCCCCCCTGATAGACATGGTGTTCCTGCTGCTGATATTTTTCATGGTGGCCACGGTTTTTCCCGATAAGGTTGGAGTGAAGGTGGAAAAGCCGGAGGCGGATACTTCCAAGGCCCTCCCGCGCCACCACCTGCTTTTCGCCATAGACAGGGAAGGTGTCCTTCATCACTCGGAGAGGACTTTGTCCTATGACGAGGCGGAAGGGATAATATCCGCTGCGGTGATGGCCAAGCCGGACATCGCGGTGATAGTGGAGCCGGACAAAAGTTCGGTGGCCGGCCAGCTGGTGCATTTTCTGGATAAGGCGCGGATAGCGGGGGCCAAGAACGTCTCCATCGCCACCCGGCCAGAATACGAGAAATGAATAGAGCGGGGCGCTGGACAGCCGCGTCCACTGCGGCGGCCGGCATGAACGCCTTACTCTTTATTATGGTGGCGTATCTGATCAGCCAGGCGTCGGTTCCAAAACCGAAGGAGGTTATCAGCGTGAAAATGTTGGTGCTCGAGCCTCTGCCACCCCCCACGCCTCCGCCACCTATACCACCTAAACCAAAACCAAGGCTGGTGAAGAAGATCGAGCCGAGGCCCTTGCCAGACCAGCCTCCTCCGCCGGAAATACTTGAGCCTCTGGAGATGGTTCCAGAACCGAAAAAAGTGGGGCTGGACGAGAATAAGGAGCCGGAGCCGGAGCAGGCTCCTGCCCCATCGCCGGAGCCTGTGTATATACCCAGCCACAAGCTTTCCCGGCTGCCCTCGTTCCTGAACAAGGTGGAACCGGTATATCCGGAGACGGAACGGTTCACCGGGAGGGAGGCCAGAGTGGTGGTGGAGATTATGCTGAGCCATGAGGGTAAAATAGATTCCATCAGGATCGTAAAAAGTGGAGGGGAGGCCTTCGACCGGGCGGTCCGCGAATCCCTGGAAAAATCCATATTCAGCCCAGGATACATCGACCAGCGGCCAGTGGGGGTGCGTGTGCAGATTCCTTTTGTCTTCAAGCTACGATAGGAGATATTCAATGATCGAAAAAAGACCCGCTCTTTTATACGTGTTTGTCATGGCTATGGCGCTGGTCCTGTCCTGCGCCCTCTTTCCGGGTTTGGCTTTGGCCCAGAGCCAATTTTCCGTAAAGGGAGAGGCGTTTGTTAAAGGGGAGCGCATACCCCTGAACGGGGCCACGGTTTTCGTGGTGGACAGGGATGATATCAATGTCGCCATAACCGATAACAAGGGCGCCTTTGAGCTTTTCCTGCCGGAGGAAGGGGAGTATTCAATCACCGCTTCCATGGTTGGGTTCGCCCAGAGCGCTCCTTTGAAAGTGCAGGTCACTTCGGAAAACCCCACCGCCTCGGGAAAGTTGTATCTGCCGCCGGTGGAGCAGTTCTCGGAGATAGTAGTGACGGCGGAAAAGAACCAGGACCAGGTGGGCAAACGGGTGGTCTCCGGAAAAGAGATGCGGAAAATGCCCGGTTCCATGGGTGATCCTTTAAGGGGCATATCCAACCTGCCGGGGCTTTCCCTCGGTTCCGGATTTATGGCTTATCCGGCCATCAGGGGGTCCGACCCGGACGACAACGTCTTCTATGTGGACAATATGCCGGTAAATAACCTTTTCCATTATGGTTTCGTCAGTGTATTCCATGCGGACCTGGTCAAGGATTTCAACCTGTATCTTTCCTCGCCGGGGCCGGAATTCAAGGAGGTCATTGGGGGTGTCATCGATATCTCCCTGCGAGACCCCAGGGATGATGTGTCGGGAGTGACGGTGAGCTTGAGCCTGCTGGAGGCGGAGCTTCTGGTGGAAGGGCCTATCGCCGAGGGGCATTCTTTGGTGGTGACCGGGCGCCGCAGCTATATAGACCTGATTGTGGGCCCTATGGTCTCTGATCTGGATACGGGGGTCAAGGTGGTGCAGTTCCCCTGGTATTACGACTACCTGGCCAAGTATGTGTGGAAAATAAGCCCCAAAAGCAAGTTCTCTTTGATGGCTCATGGGTCCCAGGACAAGATGCTGTTCCAGATGACCGAAGAATCGGATGCGGCCAAGAAAGAACCCACGCTGGTGGGAGACTTTGCCATGGATCAACTCAACAACATGCAGGGGATGAACCTGGAAACCGCCATTTCAAGCAATATGAAGAATACTTTGACCATCTCCCGACGGGACTCCTCTCAGGAGGTGATGGTGGGCCAGGCTTTTAAAGGGGACAACAAGTTCACCGATTACAACGCCAGGGACATACTCAATATAAAAGCAAGCCCTAGCCACTCTTTGACTCTGGGCGCGGAGAGAGAGTACTCCGAAATAGACCTGTTATTCGAGGGGAAAGCCTGGGCGCCCAACGAGTTCGAGCCGGACCGGGATATCTCCAGTCAGGAGACCAAGAAACTCGTCACCTCGTTTGGCAGTTATGGATCCGCTCTTTTCGCCAAAGATCGCTGGCGCCTGATGGAGCCGCTGACCCTGGTGGTGGGCGCCCGCTGGATGGAGGAGGACTATCTGAAAGAGTCTTACACCATGCCCAGGGCTTCGGTGGAAATAACCCCCTCGGATGATCTTCTTCTTTCCGTGGGGTGGGGAAAATACGTCCAGTTTCCCCCGGGGCAGTTTGTGGTGGACGTGTTCGGCAACCGAAACCTCAAGTTCGAAAAGTCGGATCACTTGACCATGGGGGCCAGAAAGAAGCTGTATCAGGGCGCATGGCATACCCAGGTGGAGTTTTATTACAAAACCTTCGAGGATCTGATCATCCCCCATGAGGAACTCAACTATATCAACGGCGGGTCCGGGGATGCGTATGGCTTCGAGGTGCTGATCCGAAAGAGCGCCTCGGTGGAATCGAACCTGAACGGATGGCTGGCGGTGACATACAGCCATTCCGGCCGCAAGAACGAGATGACGGGAGAGACCTTCAACTACTCCAGAGACCAACCATTGATCCTGAACCTGCTGGTGGCGTACCGGCTGACAAAATGGACCATATCAGGAAGATGGCATTACAGCAGTGGACGGCCGTACACCCCTGTGGTGGGATCATACACCGATGAGACGGGCAGGGTGCTTCCGGTATACGGGGAATTGGGCCAGGAAAGGCTGCCCGATGTCCACCAGCTCGATATCCGCGCCGACAGGACTTTCCGCTATAACAACTGGAAGCTGTCTGTCTTCTTTGAAGTGCAGAACCTGTATGCCCGGAAGAATATATCTGGCTACATGTACAACGATGATTATACGGAGCGCGAACCTGTGGGGGGGGTGCCGCCCCTGGCGTCGTTTGGTATAGAAGCGGCTTTATAACGATCTAGAGCATCGGCGGTACAAGGATATGGAAGAGAGGGGGAGGGAAAGCCGCCTTTATTATCGGCGGCTTGGCTGGCCGAAAGGGAACCAGCGGACACTCATCCCCCATTCTTCACTTTTCTGATTTGTCCCCCTTGGTTGACGCGCTGACTTTGATCTTGTCCAGGAACAATTCCAGAACCTTTATATCGCTGGTGTTCCGCGCCAGGTATATCTTGTTCACCTCCTCCAGTGCCTTGATCCTTTGCAGATTCAACCTGTCGTTCACCGCTTTGGTTTCCTTCACCAGGGGCAGATCACTGATTTTGCCAAACTGGACTATCTTCCCGGTAAGAAGCCAGTCCAGAGAACACCCGGTATAGTTCTGGATCTTGATCAGGTTCAGGTATGTGGGGATTTTTTCCTTTTGCCAGTAATACTGGAACAATCCCTTCTCGATACCCACTTTCCGCGCCCATGCGTACGGTTTTTCGTCCTGAATCAATAACTTCAATCTGTCCTTGAATGTTTGTGCCATGGTTTTCCTCTTAAGTTATACGGCTAGTATGAGAAAAGTATTACATATTACATCTAAAGGCAACAAAAAAATATAAATGAGCCATAAAAATCCGCCCGAGGGCCTGGCCAATGCCCAATCAAAAAAAGCATTGACACTTTGTGGCGAAAGTCTACAATGCTACTTGAATCCACGGGTGGCCCTGTATAGGGCCTGATTGAGGAAGACGGTTGAAATCCGTCGCGGACCCGCCGCTGTGTCGGGGGACGAAAGCCGAATACGCCACTGTTTGTTTTATATAAACGGGAAGGCCGGCCAGTAGGACGAACCCGGAGCCAGAAGACTCGCCCGTGGCCGACTTTTGTAAGGGTTTTACGTGGACATACACCCTTGCTCGCGGGAATGGAAATCGGCGTTCCAGCGTAACAGCTATTTTGCTGGAGCTGGGATTTATGAACGCTCGACCCTCTGATTCGCCCCTGTCCCGTCCACTATTCCATACAGCGTCCTCTCTTCAGCCTTTGTTGTACGTTCCACGACAAACTTCATTCTGCCTGTCACCATGCTGAAAATACCCAGAATCGTAATAGCGGGAACCCAGAGCGGCGTGGGTAAAACTTCATTTTCTTTGGGGCTGATCCGTGCGCTCACTCGCAAAGGGCTAAGGGTCGCTCCTTTCAAGGTTGGGCCGGACTTCCTGGATCCCACATATCTGCGCCTTGCCGCGCGGCGGCAGTGCCACAACCTGGATGGTTGGATGATGGGTCAGGATTATGTCACCTCGTTGTTCAGTCAGGCCGCCGCAGGGGCGGATGTGGCAGTGGTGGAGGGGGTTATGGGGATGTTCGATGGCATGGCCCCCAACTCCCTGGAGGGGAGCACCGCCCAGATGGCCTCCATTCTGAAGGCTCCCGTCATTTTGGTGGTGGACGCAGGAGGCATGGCAGGCAGCCTGGCCGCCATGGCGATGGGGTATGCCGGATTTCATAGCGAAGTGAAAGTGGCCGGAGTTATCGCCAACAAGGTCGGCTCTCCTGGTCATGCCACACTTCTTAAAGCCGCCCTGGAAACGCCTGGCGCCCCACCACTGCTGGGTGGAATCGTCCGGGGCTCATTCCCGGAGCTGAAAAGCCGCCATCTGGGTCTGGTCACCGCCACCCAAAGGGGGGATGTGGAGGAGAAGCTGGATATGCTGGCTGATGGGGTGGAAAAGGAGGTGGATCTGGAATCGGTGATGGCCATGGCCCGGCAGGCCCCACCCATGGCCGGGGCGGTATCGGAGGAGAAGCAGCCAGTCCCATATCGCGCCAGATTGGGCGTGGCGTGGGATTCGGCTTTCCATTTCTATTACCCGGACAACCTGAAGGCGCTGGAGGATGCCGGGCTGGAACTGGTGCGGTTCTCCCCCATCAGTGACAGGAAGCTGCCGGAAGGACTGGACGCCATATATTACGGCGGGGGATATCCGGAACAACATGCCGAGGAATTGGCGGGGAACGAAACTATGCTGCAGGATGTGCGCAGCTTTTTCGCCTCCGGCAGGCCTGTATACGCCGAATGCGGCGGCCTGATCTATCTCTCCCGGGGAGTGGAGGATGGTGAAGGG